>DAJY01000097.1 GCA_002499015.1 Euryarchaeota archaeon UBA242 | reverse complement strand
GCTGTAACTTCATGGGTTCCAGGATTCTGCCCCGAACCTGATGCTGTGATATTACTACGAGTTACTGCTGCCGTGATTGTGTCTGCTGCATCATTTCCACCTAATGGACCTGCACATCCGGCACCTGGCGGGAATCCGTTTCTTGTTTCATCTTCATCATAGGTCATATTAACTATTACTGCAACTAAATTCTTGCCCGCAATTTGACTTTGCACAGCATCTGAATGTAATTCTAGAGTTAGTGTGTCTCCATCTGCAATACCCTCAGTACCACTATCTAATTCGATAAATGTATATTCTCCAGAGACCTTGTAATCACCGACACTCCCCAATGCTCCACCGGATGAAATATTGTTTGATGCATAATTAAAATATAGAGGGAATAACAACATGAAAATTACAATCAATCCTACTGTGATTTGAGTATCACGGTTGGATTTCAAGTTTTCACTGAACTCACTTAGGTTGACCATTTCAATCTCTCCTACTGTAACTGTGGTGGGGCATTGGCCGTATTACTTTCGGTTAACTGATAATTCCTAATTTGACCTATTCTTCACTAGTTGTTGAACCAAACCAAGGTTCTTGTGCAACTATCGGCCACTGTTTTGATTTTACATTAAATCCTAATTTAGCAAACTTTTTCTTAGATTTTCTCCATACCGGTAGCAAATATCCAATTTTAGATTTTTCACCAAAGGTCCATCTCCATGGACAGCGAGGGAGCAGTGCAACCCAATTGAGCAAAAGATTTCTTGTTAACGGATGTTCCTCCCCACCAGGTAATAACCAACTTGCAATGTTAATGGCGCCACTTGACCCTCTAGTTTCTGACCAACAAACCAGTTCAAGCCCCCTAAGAGGTCCATCTTTCACCACCAAACCTAGAGTTCTAGCTGATTGGGCCATCGGCATAATGATTGCAAAACGATCGACTAATCTAGAACCTTCATGTCTCTCTAGTTTCCAACCAGCAGAATCTGCTAACTCACGTAATGCTTTGATGCATTCAACTGGTGTTGGTGAGAGTTCCAAATCTAAGGTCGCTCTCTTCACCATGACTGGTGCTGTAGCCAATAGTGCATCAATAAACCGGATGAAAGTTTTCACTCAAAATAACAATAACTGATAAAAGAAAATTTTAGCCCTCTCAAAATCCTCAGATAATGAGAAGGCGAAATCCCAAATTTGGGATACCTATTGCCGCAGCAATAGGTGTTATCTCGAATGCACGGTAGACTGTTTGATCCACGCCCAAAGGCGAGGTATTCCGTTGAGTCTGGACCGGAGGCGTTTACCGTGCAATCACTCACTAGACCATTTACTGGTCAAGCGAGAACGCTCGGCGGCGCTCGGAGTCCAATTCAACCGAATAGGGAACCAAGACCGTCGAAACCAGCTTCTTCATCATCTTCTTCTTCTTCCTCTGCTTCCGCAGGGGCGTCAGAGGATGAAGCAGCTGCTGCAGGAGCAGCAGCGGCAGGTGCAGCGACAGCTTTGGTCATAGCATCAGCGATGTCGACACCAGCGAGAGAAGCACAAAGTGCCTTCACGCGAGCAGCGTCTACATCTACGCCAGCACCAGCCAAAGTGGCAGTGACAGCTTTTTCAGTTATTTCATTTCCAGCAGCGTGCAGTAGCATAGCAGCGTATACGTATTCCATAATTTTTCACCTCAATATTTCGTTCAACCGAATAGGTCTCCAAGGCCGCCGAAACCGGCTTCCTCTTCTTCCTCGTCTTCTTCTTCATCGGCCTCGGCAGGGGCTGATGAAGCACTCTCAGCAACAGCAGCGGATGCAGATGCAGCGGCGTTAGCCGCAGCGCCTAGCATAGCCGCCAGTTCGTCGTCGAGAGCGTCACTGTCAAGAGAGCCTGCGACAGCCATAGCGCCGCGGTGTGCTCTTCCGACAAGATGCGGCATGGTGTCAGCATTAGTGACAGCCGCTTCCAATGCAACAGCAAGAGCCTCGCGGCTCGCCTTTGCAAGGATTGTTGGTATTGTTTGGTTAGTAAACCAAGTAATGTTGCAAGCAAGATTGAATGCTCCTGATGCATAAGAAATTAAATCACTTTCAAATTGTTCGAAGTTGATATCTAATGTGCTAGGAGCGAAAACAGTTCCACCCTCTAGTGTACCACACAAACGTAGACCTGCTATGATTGGATTGATACCTAACTTAGACAACATAAGACCGAGGTCCCCTTTGAATTCTTCTCCTTCTAGGAGAATAACTATTCTCTTTTGGATTTGTACGGAGCCCTTCATGATCTTAGCAGGAATTCCTACAGAGTTCAGGTCACCAACGATTGGACCAGGAGGCATTCCAGTATCCATCTTCTCAACGACAATGTCGTGAGGAGCACGTTCACCAGGCTTAGCAGCACGGCCAGCTTGAGTTGCTTTCAGTGCTGTAAACATCTCAAATGAATTCAATTTACTTGACGATACTAGTGCAGGTTGTATTGCACTATCGAATAATTGTTCTAGTTCATCTGCATTTCGACCTGCGCTTTCCCAAGCAAGACGCATCAAACGCTTCTTAGCAACGCGAATTGTTAAATTATCACGAAGTGAAGAGCGCATTCCTATCATGGAATCTGCTGGAACTCCGTGGATATCAATAACTGCAATCGTATCACCGCTTTCAAGAAGGTTGACTAAATCTACAACCACATCTTTCTTCCAGGAAATTACCTTAGGAATCAATTAACCACCTCGATTTGTTGTGCAGGACCCATTGTGGTCTTGATGTAAAGTGAACGAATGTTTCCAATTCCACGCTCTAACTTTGAGGTTACACGGTCGTAAACTGCCATAGCATTAGCTTGAAGTTCCTCTTGGCTTTGGTTTACGGTTCCAATTGTTGCATGGAAAGTAATTTTGTCGCCAGACTTGACGACAACGGTTGACATCAGACCTGTTGCGATAACGCCTGGATCTAATGTTGGAGGGACTGGTCGTGGCATTTTGCCCCGAGGACCTAGAACCACACCGAGGTATCTACCGATAAGTCCCATGTGAGGAACTTCGGAAAGGAAGTAATCGTAAGTGTTAGCAACTTTCTTTGCTTTACCCTTGTTACCGCCCAAATCCTCAATCTCTTGTGGAGTGATGACAGTAATTCCTGCAGCCTTAGCCATAGTTGCGGCTTCGCTTGCAGCGAACATTGCGATTTTTAATTCTCGTCCGCGACCAGATGGAAGACGGATTTCTTCCTTGATACGGTTAGTAGGATTCTTCAGGTCGACATCTCTGATTGTGAATGTAATATCTACAGATTCGACGAAATTACGCTTAGGCGCATTACTTAATGCGTCTTTGATTGCTTGGTTTATTTTTTTCTCCATAATAATCACCTCTGCGGTCAGCGAAGCAAGTTAATGCTTCTCCCGCGGTTCGTAATTCAGTTAAATCGCTCGTCCCATTCTCCATTGCTAATGATCTTTAGCGCTTCATTTGCCCAGTGGCCATCAATCTTTACACGCATAGATACACATGTTCCAATTATCTCTCTAGTTTGTCCTTTTAGATCAGAACCAGTTAGATGGCCTAAGTCTGCCTTCTCTTTTGCAACTTCCATTGCTTTCTCAAGAGAGAGACTTTCAGTAGCAGTGTCAAGACTTCCGTTACACTTCTTAACTCCAAGCGCTTTAATTATCAGCTTTGATGTCCAAGGTTTCGGCATATTGTCAACTCCATTACTCACAGACGTGGGTATTTCGCCGACTAAACTCCCCTATTTAACCGCGCCGCGGCTGAAATAATGGTTGGTTACAAGGAGAATTGGCTTTGAAGCAGTGAATAGTCCACAATAGATGCCAAATAGGGCTTCACTCGTCAACTCTTTCGACTACACGGACGTGGTCGCCACGCATGTTCAAAGTCATTGGAATAGGTTGTTCGTACAACTCCATGCTAACTTCTTCCTTCATTTCTGCGACACTGATTACACGAGCTTTCTCGCCCTTGAATGCGCCTGTAACAATTTCAACGATACAGCCGACTTCAATTCCAGAGGTCACTGCCTTCGGTTCGAGGTATGGTAGAATATCTTGCAATGGTGCTTCGCCTGGAAGCACTGTTTTTGCATTCTTTAGTGGAGTTTGATTTAGACCACGACGAGCCTTAGGATCTCTTCCACCAGAACGACCAATCAATTTTTCGACATGGTGCAATGCACTTGATTCAACGAAAACATATCCACGCATGGCTGGTGGATGAAGAATTGACATTATGTCATTTTGTAGAGCAGTTAGAGAACCACTGCCATGCAAACGTGCATACATTTCGTCTGCAACTCTCTTCTCTGCACCGATTGCAGTTTTAACAATGAAAAGGAAAGAACCGACTGAACCATACATTTCCTTGAATAGTCCATCTGCGTTTTCCATATCAATATCTGAGAAAATACAACGGTATTCTTGCAATTGACCCGGGTCAACCCAGCGACCTTCAGTATAGCGCCCTTTGACATCTATCTCATCGGTATTAGAAATAACAAGTATTGGCATTACATCGACCAAACTTCGGCCCATGTCAATACCTCGCTCTGGACCAGTGCAATCATAGTGTAAACTCTCAACCGGAATTCCTGTTGAGTCTGAAACACGTTGAATGACTTCTTCTTGAGAATCTGCGACTCCCCATACCCCGTCCCAAAGCCCAGGGAAATCTCCATCTGACTCCCCTCTCTTAAGGAGGAGAAGCTTTTCTTCAAATCTAACAAATACTACAAATGCGTCAGTCATATAATCACCTTTTTTCAGTTACCAATATTGAATACATCATGGATTAAGTATGGTATGAAATTATCCATCAATACAAGCATTGCGAATCCAATAGCCCCTAAGATGAATAATCCTATTCCGCAAATAATAACAGTCTGCTTAAACTCTTGAGGAGTCGGCTTTCTTGCCATTCGTAGAATACGAGCCCATGAGCCTCTAGAGACCTTACGGAATTGCGATTCAATCCAATCTTGCTTGTCTTGAACTTTGTCCTCAAATGATTGAGATTTGGAGTTTTCGTTAGACATGGTATAACCTCGGATATCCTGCCCAACTGCCCACCTAATATAACCGCTTTGATAGGTAAAACTAATCTGCATGATAAATAGTTCCAATCAAATGCCCCATATTGGTGTTGGTAACTGTTGCTAAAAAAATCCGAGCATTGATGAGGGAGCTATAGTTGCAGGAACGATATGGTAGAACGCGACCCCTATTCCGTATTAGGTGTTAACAAGGGTGCCAGCGACGCTGAAATCAAGCGCTCATTCCGCAAAAAAGCCCGTCAGTTCCACCCAGATCGCAATCCAGATGATGCTACTGCTGAAACGAAATTCAAAGAAGTTCAAGCAGCATATGATACAATTGGAACTGCAGATTCGCGCAGGAACTTTGACCAAAAGCAACAAATGTCGAATATGTTCGGCGCTGGAGGTAATTCATTCGGCGGAAGAGGTGGTAATCCATTTGGAGAATCCCAGTTCAACTTCGGCGGTGGTGGCAGAGGAATGGATGATATCTTTGGCCAAATGTTCGGGGGAGGAGGAATGCCTGGCGGTGGTGCTAGGCAACGGAATCCCGCATCCCATCAGCAACTACCAAAGGGTGCTGATATCAATGTTGGAATTGACATCACCATGGATGAGGCGAAAGAGGGTGGTAAATTTCCATTTACTTTCAAAAGGTTCAGAAAAAATGGTAACGAAATGGAAACCAAGACTACAACGCTAAAAATCACTATTGCCGCTGATGCAAAACATGGTCAAATTAAACGTCTAAAAGGACAAGGTCATGACCATCCCCAAGGAGATACTGGAGATGTATTAATCGTCATTAGAATAGATGCTGGAGAAGGTACTTATTGGGAAGATGGCATATTGGTACTAGAGGTCTCAACCCCATATTCAACATTGGTTTTAGGTGGTAAAATCAAAGTCAAACTACCTTCTGGGAAATCTGGAAATCTAAGTGTTGCTGCTAATACCCAAATTGGTGACCGGAGAAGAATGGTTGGTGCAGGATTCGACGGCGGTGATTTGGATCTTGAATTTGTTTTACAAGAAAACGGACAGTTGACATCTGCGCAACTCAAGGCCTTGGAATCATTACAAAAAAGTGGATTGTAATATCATTGTCCAAACGATACTTCATCACCTGTTACCTTGACGTAACCATATGGCGAGAGGGCGCGGTGGCGGTAGAGGACGCGGCCCAAATTCAAATAGCCCTGGTAAGCATCAAAACAAAAAAGGCCCTCAGATACCTGAAGATGAAAAATTATGGCGTCGCTTGTCACAGCAATTTGCAGATGATGATGAACTATGGGGCAAATCATGGACTAATCAGCAAATTGCTGACCTCCTCATCAATGGTGAAAACTTGATGCATCGATTTTCAATCGATAGTAAAGCCGAGAAAACATTTCGCAGTGGACTAGACGAAGCACTTGCAATTGGCCGTAAAAAGAATGAACGATTCACATCACTAGAAGATAAAATGTTCCGATTGGTTAAGCCTGCGTATGTTGAAATAATTGAGTCAGCGGTAGCTGATTGGAAAGCATTCTCTTCTAGACATGCACAAAAAGGCGGTACATCTCTTTGGGGAAGGCCTCCTCTTAGAGTCGGTGAAGAATTACAAAGCAATGATAAAAGTGCACAATTAAGTTATGTCAGTGAGGAAGATGCTCAACGTTATTCTTTACTTGAAAGTGTTTGGCTCACCGATTTAATGGGTCAAGATTATCCTAAAGAATTTACTCTAATGCCTGGAGAGCGTATCATGTCATGGGGTGAATTTTCATTGCTCGGTGAAAGTCGTTTTATCGCAAAAAGAAGAGGCGGGATGCGTTTTCCAGAAGCAGAACCGGCAATGGCGTTATTATTGGTTTCAGCAAAACATTGGAATGCAGAACAACTCCTAGACTCCCGTTTATTGGCTAGAAGAAGAGCGAATGCAAATCCATTTCCAAGAGAGTATGACCAATCACTGTGCGTAAATGCAGAATTGTTGAAAGAGGTTGATGTTGAGTCTGGCTTGAAGGAAGGAAGAACTGATTTACGGCATCTACCGTTCGTGACTATCGATCCGCATGATGCAAAGGATTTCGACGATGCTGTGTGTTTGATTGAAGAAAATGGAGTGCAAACATTATGGGTTGCAATCGCCGATGTTGCCCATTATGTCACCCCCAATACAAGTCTTGATGCTGCTGCAAGGGCTCGTGCCACCTCAGTCTATTTGCCTCATACCGTACTACCAATGCTACCTTCTCGCTTAGCCGATGACCTTTGCTCATTACGAGAAAAAATACCTCGATACGCTATGGCTGTCGCAATGAAACTTGATGATGCAGGTGAAATAACGGATGTTTCTGCTTACGAGGCCGTTATTGAGGTAAAACAAAACATGGCATATGAAGATGCATTAGATAACCCACAATTCTCTGAAATGTTTACTCTAGCAAAGAAATGGCAGGAAAAAGAGTTGCGATTAAATATCTCTAATGCTGAATTGCGTCCTCGCATTATTGATGACCAAATCACTGTTGAAGTCAAGTGGCCGAATGATGCTACTCGAATGATAGAATCCCTAATGGTTGCAACAAACTCAGCGATAGGCCACTTGTTAGGAGCGGCAGGCGCTCCACTTCCTTGGAGGTGTCACGCACCACCCGATGCCCCCGAAATTGAAGGATTAAATGCTAAATTGGAGGAACTAGGCGTCAGTATTCGTCTTCCCTTGCCCAGCAGTAGAAAACAAGGAGAATCTTCTTCTCAACATTTGACAAACATTCTTGGTGCATGGGCTGATAATTCCGGTGGAGGAATTGATTTATCCGGTTTGATTAGCGAAGATAATAGTGAAAGTGATGTCGAACCATATTTGCAAGATGTGCTCAATCCTGAAGCAAGAAACGATATTTTGGATTCTCTTGCTGATGCTCAAAAAGAAGCCAGTGAATTAGACGATGTGATCAGAAGAGTCGTTGACCAAGGATTATTCCAGTTGATGCAAAGAGCGAACTATAGTGAAGAGAACATCGGCCATTTCGGCCTCAATTTAGATGCTTATGTTCACTTTACTTCACCGATTAGAAGATATCCGGATTTGATGGCTCATCGTCAGCTAAAGGCCTATTTACGTGGAAATGAATGGGCTCATTCACTTGAGGAAACAGCCGATTTGGCAGGCCATTGTAGTGACAGGGGATACAAAGCAAAACGGCTGGAATGGGAACTTGTTGCCAATGCATATCATCTGCATCTGTTGAGAGGAGGAGGGATTGGCGATGAACAATTGACCGATGTTGCCACTCCATTAGAAGGTAAATCTTGGCCAGCGAGAATTGTGGGGCTAAGAACACCTTGGATTTTCTTGGATTTAGCAGATGATGGTTCTGTTCAAGGGCGCATGCACCTAAGACAAATATCTGGCAAGATTAGAACGGTAATAGATGAACATGGGCTAGAAGTTGTTCCAGCAGAACCTGATGAGCGAGGGCAGCAGAATGCAATCGTCAAATTAGGACAGAAATTCCCTTGCCGATTACGCGGTCTTGACATTTGGTCTGGGTCTCTTGACTTAGCCCCAAACCGCTGAAGTTGGCAACAATAAGTATTGTAGTCAATAACTCATATTTATTAATGACTACAATAACCCAAGGCCATGGCGAGAGTGAAGGCTAACCTATGTGCATGTGATTGCAAGATGAAGCGCCTCTACACACGGGCAGAAGGCGGCAAAGGTTGGGACGGAGTCGGTTGGATGTGTACTTGCGGTTGCGGTTGTATCTGCTTCGATGAGGGTGAATGGTCAATGATCGGTTGTAGTTCTGACAAATGCCAACCGAATGAAGGAAGTTCAATACCTCAAAATGAAGTTGACTCAAAAACCCAAAATGGAGATGGGCAAAATGACTGCTGCTAATTCCATCACCCTAAGAGTGGGTGGAATGACTTGTGGTGCGTGCGTTGCTTCGGTTGAAAATATGGTTTCTAAAGTTGATGGCGTTGTTCAGGTTTCTGTCAACTTACCATTAGAAAAAGCAACTATTATTGGCAAAGATTCTAGCCGTCTTGATGATTTGAAATCTGCCACTATTGCTGCTATTGAGCGTGGCGGTTTTACTGCTAGTGACCTGGTTCCTGCATTACAAGTTCGTGATGACGCTATCGAAGATGCACGACTTCAAGGAAAGAAAGTGATTGTTGCTTTCGCCCTAACCATTCCTATTTTCATTCTGACCATGTTATCCCCTGACCTCGGTAGAATCGGCGAGGTAGACAAGCGCTTATTGCTAGCAATGCTAAGCATCTTGCCCGTATATTTGTGGTCGGGATGGGAGTTCCATTCAGGGGCTTGGAAATCACTACGAAATGGCAGTGCTAACATGGATGTCTTAGTGAGTTTAGGAACGACGGTAGCAGTAATTTGGTCAAGTGCAGTTACTATTGCACCGCTGATAAGTAATGCTCCAAATCTTCTACTGAAAGCCGAACACGTATTCTTTGATGGTGCTGCATTTATTATCACATTTGTTTTACTTGGAAATTATATTGAGGCTCAAGCAAAACTTAGAGCGACCGATGCAATTCATTCATTAATGCGCTTGCAACCAAAGCAAGCGCGAGTGATTAGTGATGAAAAGTTAGGCCATACAGAAATGGTAGATGTTGACCAAATCTCTAAAGAAACTCTAATCAAAGTCTTGGCTGGAGAAACGATTCCATTAGATGGTGAATTGATTGAATGTAAAGCCAGTATAGATGAATCGATGATGAGCGGTGAGCCATATCCAGTGAGGAAAAAATCAGGGGATATCGCTAATGCTGGAACCATTGTCTTAGATGGTACTATCATTCTACGCGTTACTGCTTTGTCAACTGATACCATGTTGGCCAATGTCATCCAATTAGTGGAGGATGCCCAAATGGGCAAGGCTCCAATTCAGAGGTTAGTGGATCAGATTTCGGCAGTATTCGTGCCCGTAGTAACAGTATTAGCCATCGTTGCCTCCCTCTATTGGTGGCAATTTGGAGATTCCACCGCTGCTCAATTTTCTATGACTTCGGCTGAATTGGCAGTCATGGTACTAGTTTCTACCCTAGTTATTGCCTGCCCTTGCGCCTTAGGATTAGCAACACCAACCGCATTGGTTATCGGCACTGGAGTAGGTGCAAGATATGGTTTGTTAATCAAGGGAATTGAAGCCTTAGAAAAGTCGCATAAAATAGATACTTTAGTGGTTGATAAAACCGGAACAATAACTTCTGGAAAACCCCGTGTCTCTCATATTGAATTATTGGATACAGAAGTCAAAGAGATTCTTTCTATCGCTGCCGCTTTAGAAAGTGAATCAACACACCCATTATCACAAGCGATCCAAACATCTTGGTCCAATGTTACTTCTGATAAACCTACTATTTCTGACATTCAAACTGTTGCTGGTTGTGGCTTAGTAGGGGATATGCAAGGTCAATTAGTGGCGATTGGCAATGCCTCAATGATGCAAGAAGTTGGAATTGAAATCGATGAAGAATTAAACAAAAAATTGGCAACAGCCGCAGCAAAAGGTGTGACCATTGTACTGGTCAGTGTAGGAACTCGACTACTGGGTTGGATAGAAGCCAGGGATAGAGTTCGTTCCACCTCGGCGATGGCTGTAAAGAAGGCGAAACAAATGGGAATGGAGGTAATTATGCTAACTGGTGATAGACTTGAAGCTGCACAAAGTATTGCTGATATAGTTGCCATAGACCAAGTTATTGCAGGTGTAAAACCTGCTGAAAAAGCAGATCATATCAAGCGATTGCAAAGCCAAGGCAAGACCGTTGCGATGGTAGGTGATGGAATCAATGATGCTGCTGCACTTACTGTTGCAGATGTTGGACTTGCAATGGGCGCTGGTTCACAAATTGCTCTTGAAAGTGCTGATATCGTATTAATTCGCGATGATTTAATCGATGCTGTGTCGGCCTTACAATTAGGTAAAGCAACCATGTCACGAATTAGAACAAACCTATTGTGGGCATTCGGATATAACGTGATTGGAATTCCTCTCGCAATGGGTCTACTCCTACCTTGGACTGGTTGGTTACTTCCACCTGCCTTTGCAGCAGCAGCGATGTCTATGTCATCGGTCAGTGTGGTCTCAAATTCACTTCTCCTGAAATGGTGGAAGCCTATACAGAATTGAGTTAGTTAACCATTTAGTTGAAATGAACAAGGGGTGTGGCCTAACACATGAGCGAAGTAATTCACAATTTAACAATCACCGGCATGACTTGTGGAGGATGCTCTGGAAGAGTTACTCGAGTCCTTGATGCAACGCCTGGAGTAATCAGTGCAACTATCAGCCATGAAAATGACTCAGGAGTAATTATCACAACATCACAATTATCCACCGAAGATGTTGTCAACATTGTCAATGATACTGGATTCAATGCATCCGCTTGAATTTTATTAGATAAATTAGCGATAGATGTTTGAAGCGCTTTCTTCAAAAGTGATTGACTACCGCATTGAGATTGCGCGGGGGTCGCCCAGCTTGGTCAACGGCGGTGGGTTTAGGTCCCATTTCTTATTGATTCGCAGGTTCGAATCCTGCCCCCCGCACTCATTAAGAACATTATTCATTAATTCTCTTTATTTCGGGAGTCAGGATTCGAATAGGTTTGAGCTGAACGATTAAAATCAATATAACTGCTCAAACCGGAA
>DAJY01000064.1 GCA_002499015.1 Euryarchaeota archaeon UBA242 | reverse complement strand
CCAAATTCAGAAGGACAAGCATCTGGCTCATTACCTTCCGCATTCTCACCAAATCCATCACCATCGGAATCAACCCATTGTGTGGTTTCTTGTGGTAGGTCATCAATTACATCATACCAGCCATCATCATCTGAATCTTGGCAACCGAGGAATCCTCCTTCAGTTGAAGTTCCAGAAAGAATAGGGCAATAATCCTGCCCAGTTGCATCTGCATGATACTGACCTGGCCAAGATGGGTTTCTATCATCCCAACTCATATTTGCCCAGTTATCACCAAATCCATCTTCATCATAATCTGACCATTGGGCTGGGTCATTAGAAAATGCATCAGCGCCGTCTTCTGTGGTCCAAAATGAGTCTGCATCTGAATATCCATCTTCATCTGCATCAAAGCAGCCTAAGCGGTCTTCATTTGAAGTTCCTGCCATACTAGGACAATCATCTGCGGATACACCTTGTGAATTATCACCATATCCATCTCCATCTGTATCATCCCATTGAGAGATTTCATTAGGGAATGCATCATCGACATCAGCCCAACCATCTGCATCAGTATCCAAACAAGCATTCTTGCCACCTAATGTAGAGTTACCTGCTTGTGTAGGACAGTCATCGAATAAGTCAGACCAGCCGTCACCATCTTGGTCGACACAGCCTTGTTGGCCAAGTGTTGAGTTTCCTGCTACAGTTGGGCAATCATCCAATACGTCGTCAACTGAGTCAGCATCGTCATCTAAATCTTCATCGCTGTCACGGCAGCCATCACCATCTACATCTGTTGCCTGGTCGGAAACCCAAGTTGGTCTAGGTGGATTATATCCAGTCCATGGACACAAGTCATTTGTATCAACGATGAGATCATTATCATCATCTAAATCCTCAGTATCATCCTTGCATCCATCATTATCCCAATCGGTTGAAGCGGATGGGTTGGTAGTGTCTTGAGTACTAGTCCAATTATATTCACCACCACGAGGGCAATTGTCAGGGAAATTATCTGTCAGACCATCATTATCATCATCTGAATCACATGCATCTCCTTGACTATCAAAATCAGTATTTGCTTGTGTAGGGTTTGAATCGGAAGGACAATTGTCATTAATATCAGGAATGCCATCATTATCCATATCCTTCTTTGTTGCAGGGTCAAAGGCCCAAAGGAATACATCGAAATTCCCAGCTGTAGTTACTGAATAAGTTCCTTTGTTTACTGTTCCGGAAAATCCACCAGCAACAGTAACTATATCCGACATATTGACACTAATTCCACTTGCAACTTCATCGGCTGAACTTCCAGAAGTATCCAGCCATGACCAAGCACCAGTGGAATCTAATCCACCTAGTAAAATATCAGCATTACCTGTTGGAGATGCGGTATTGCTACCCGCGGTGAAAGAACTGCTAATCGTTGCAGAAACAATAATTTCTCCAGTGGATAATAAAGCGACACCGGTGAATGAATCATTATTCGCACTTCCTCCTGATGTAGCCCAACCATTACCGCTTGCTGAATCCATTATTAAGAAGGCATCTCTATTTCCTTGACTTGCAGAAAGCGACCAACCTTGACCTTGGAGAGTTCCTCCAAATCCACCGACATAGTACATATTACCATTCATATCTTCTGCAATACCAGTGATAAGTACAATCTCATTTGGCACCCCGTATCCAACCAATGAGACTATTGCTCCATTAGTATCGAGTTCTAAAAGAAACGAATCTGCGACTCCTACATTTGCATATAATTGCTGACCGAATGTAATTGCGTTTTGATTGATTCCAGCCAAGATTATTTTACCACTCATTGAAACATGTAAATCTAAAACTGCTGTATTTCCACTGCCACCACTAATCACCCATATTAATTGCCCATTGTTACCGTCATATTTTGCTACGTAAATAGATGGAGAAACGGCATTGATACTCGTCCCTCCAAAATCAGTATTGCCATTAAATGCCCCTGCAATAATAATGTCACCATTCATATCGATTTCAACTGCATCGACCGAACTTGTATTGTTATTTGTTCCAGTAGTTGCATGGGAATGTGCCCATATAAAGTTTCCAAACGGATCGGTTTTTGCCAGGTAGCCATCACCGGCTTGACTAGTTATTGTTTGGATTCCAAATTGTACTGAGCCGCTAAAGAACCCTCCAATTACAGCCTCGCCGCCGATTCCAGCAGCCACATCAGAAACGAATGAATAACCGTTTGCGTGGTCTCCTGTAGCGACCCAATTCCAACTACCTGTTTCTGAAACTGAAGCTAAGAAAAATTCACAATATCGACTTAGTTGCTGAGCACAAGATGTGTGATATGGACTAGTAGGACTGATAGTTGTTAGACCAAATGTTGCAGTATTACCAAAGTCACCAGCAACAATATTACCGTTACCAAACCCTGCCATAACTGAAGCATATTCAAAACCAGTACCACCTGCACTAGTCAAGTAATGATTTGCTTTTGCTCTACCAGAAACAGACAAAATATCAAGTTCATCTAATTCATCTAATTCTTTTTCTTCAACAACTTTTTCATCATACAATAGGATTGGAGTAAGTACTGAAAATAGTAGAATAACGATTATACCGCGGGCAATTACACTCTGGGATAGACTGCGCATAGAGAACGGTCATGCCAATAGGCCATCAATCCTTGCATCAACAGTTTGTCTTGCTTTCGCTAGACATATCAAAGGTCATAAGGCAAATATTGCTCATTAGATATTGTCATCAAGTGTTAACAAACTGCTATCGCCTGCATCTACAACACATATGGTTGAAACAGAAAACGGCTTACCACAAGCGATACCAAGTTCACGGTTTACTTGTGGTGTTCGGAATTTGGTGACCTCTGGATGTGATGCTTGAAGAGCATCAATATATTCAGTAGGGCAGTTTGCTGCAAGAATAATCAACTTTGCTTCACCACGAGTACAAGCATCAATAGTTTGACGTTGTCCAAACAGTAGTTTTCCAGTTTTATTTGCATTTTTTAATTGTCGGCTTAGATCCATTATATTATTCCTCCATTCTCCACATTTGTTTCTCATGGGGTGGAAATTCATTCAGGGATGTAGAACAGTTCTACACTACCAGTACCAAGTGAAATCGGTTGACCTACGATAATGTTCTCTGCAACACCAGTTAGGTAATCCTTCTCACCGATAATACCCGCCTTGAGCAAGTGATTAACAGTAACTTCGAACGCAGCACGAGCAAGTATACTATGCTTTGAACCGGAAACACCATGACGACCAATTGCACGAACTTCACCTTCTGAAGTCATTACATCTGCAACCATCAATAAGTGACGTACATCGACTTCAAGACGAGCTCCGTCAAGTGTGGCTTGTAATTCGTTAATAATCGCCTGCCTAGCTGCTTCAATACCAAGATAATCGTATATTTCAAGAATATTATTGGTATAAGTTCTAGAGCGATCAATTGTTTCAAGTTCGCTTACTCTTTGAAGATTTGAACCGATTGTAGAAAGGTAATACTCACCAGTTTTGTCATCCAATTGAACATTTGCACGAAGGACATTTGGAATCCCCTTCAAACGCATATCTCTAATCTTCTCTTCCAATTGAAGGAGCATTGTATAGGATGGCGGGTTATCAGCAAGTTCTGCCAAATCTTCTGCACTATGAATTCCTGGAATCAGTGTTAAAGTGGAAGGTTTCTTTTCCTTATCCGCTTGAATATAAAGCCTTGTAGCTCTTTCTAGTTTATCCTTAACTTCCAATTCAGTCATTCCCTTTTGCTTGAGCATACCCTTATTCAATTTCAAAACTAATCTCCTTTGAGCAACGTCTGTTTCAAGAGAAGCAATGTTTACTGTCGTAGTTACTTCAATAGCAGCAGCTAATTTCTTCGCTTCTTCCGCAGAGTTTTTCTTATCTCCTGTCAAACGAATTGTCATTGTTGGTGTTTGAGGAACCTTTCGTGCATCGACCACTTCAATAATACGTGGAAGACCCATTGTAACGTTAATCGTAGCAACTCCCGCATAGTGGAAAGTACGTAGAGTCATCTGAGTTCCTGGTTCACCAATTGATTGCGCAGTAATAATACCTGCAGCTTCAAAGGGGTCAATACTCGCACGTTCAAGTGCTTTGATGGAACCGTCAATTACTTTATTTGCCTGTGGCTTAGTTAACTTGTTAATTCCTCTATCGTGAACTGCTTGGGTCAAGTCATGAATAATTCGGTCATTAAAACGCGTACTGCCTGCTGCTTTAATTGCAACTTCCAAGGCTTTGAAAACTGGGTCTCCGGACAATGTGTCTTCTAATGAAAGTAATTTTTTAACTTTATCATAAGTTTCCAAATCGGCCGCAATCTTAATTGTAGAACGTTTCTTCTGCTTCTTCAGTTTGACATTTGTTACTGGACCAGTTGATTCACTACCTTGATCTTGTCCTTTCTTGGTCGCACCAATAATAATTGCATGAATTGAATCGCCGGTTTCAGAATCGGTTTCACAGATTTGAGCAATTTGTTGCGAAGTCAAAATTTTGACATCGTCCCATTTCTTATCATCCGCTAGAATATGTGCATAGGTTTCTGCAATACCCAAATCCATTAACTTCTTCTTAGTTGCACTCTTTACTACCATCAGCTCTCATCTCCATCATACTCAGATTCATCTTCCCATGCACCAAGATCGTCTTCTGCTACTTCATGTTCAAACGATTCTCTCTCAATGATAGTTTTTCCTTCAGTTCCAAGTGCATCATCAACAATTACATCGATGTTGAACGCAGAACCGTGAACACCTCTTGAAGGGTCAATACCATCTTCACCATACGAGAATTGAATAATACGATTTGCAGTATTACGTACAGAGAACATATTATCGCTAGTAACCTTCAAGTCATCCATTGCGCTAATCAAACGGCGTTGCATATATCCAGACTTAGATGTACGAACCGCTGTATCTACCAGTGATTCACGACCGGAAACAGAGAGCATGAAAAACTCTGTTGGCCTTAATCCACGCTTGAAAGAAGAATCGATGAAACCTCTTTCACTAGCACCTCGACCTCCACGTTCGAAGTGAGGAAGAACACGGTCTAGGTATCCACGTTCTAGACGCTTACCACGAACCTTTGCTTGACCGATAGAACCTGCCATCATTGTCAAGTTGTCCATAGAACCACGCGCACCAGAAATAGCCATGTTAACCGCAGCATTTGTAGAACCGGATTGATTTAATTCATTCTTTGCAATATCTCCAGCAGCCTGCTTACCTTCATCCAACATTACCATGATATTCTCTTCTAGAGTTTCACGAGTTGTACGACCAGGTCTGGTTTCGTAATTCTTTCCATCCTTACCAAACTTTTCAAGTTCTGCGTTAACTAATTGACGCGCATCTTCATTCGCTTGCTCAATACCGCTTAATGCCTCAGCACTCAAATCTTCATCGTCAATACCAGTTGTAAATCCAAGAGATGTACAAGCTGCAATTGTTAATCGTGTGAAATCGTCCAAGAACTTAGCACCTAATTCAGGCCCCTTTGTTTGGACAATTTGGTCCAGTAGGCGTCCGTCTTCAGCACCGATAGCACGCTTATCAAGAGTTCCAGTGACTTTTCCATCTTTGATTATAACATCGTCATTAGAACGACTACGGAATCGAATATTGATGTCATCTGGAATAATCAATGAAATGATATCCGTTCCACGGAAAGCATCATTACCATTTTCATCCTTGACAATCTCAGGTAGTTCCCCTGTCCAGTCAATATTACCAAGCATCTCAAGTCCATGCTTAAAGGAAATAAGGGTACCTGGGCGTGTCAAAAGATAAGCACCGGAGATGTGATCGTGTATTCCACCGATAACCGCTCCACCATAACGAGGTGTTAGGATGTGCTCTTGTACTCTCATCAAAATATTAGCTTCAGCTCGAGCCTCTTCAGATTGGATAATATGCAAGTTCATTTCGTCACCATCAAAATCAGCGTTATATGGCGTACAAACCGCTAAGTTGAAACGGAAAGTATGACCTTCCATTACACGAACTTCGTGTACCATCATAGACATTCTGTGAAGAGAAGGTTGACGGTTGAAAATTACCACATCGCCATCAACTAAGTGACGTTCAACCAAAAGACCTGGCTTCGGGTTGCCGTTTCTATCAACGGTTGACAAACGATCTTCAACAAATGTTCGGTCTCCCCATTCATCTTCTGGACTTCCACAGTGTGGACAAGAAATGCTTAGGCTATCTGGAATTGGTTCTGGATGTACCTTATCAGATTGTGCTAATTCCCACTTCCAACGGTGGTGAAGAACTGCACGTGGGTCATCTTCTGCAAGAGGATATCCATCACTATCTTCACCACGAAGGTTTGCGATAGTTGCTTCATCATCAACCACATATTTTTCTTCAGCGATTGAACCATCGATTCCAAGAGAGGTTTCCTTACGAATTACTAGACCTGGAAGGAAGTTCGGTGCATGAAGTACAGAATGAAGGTCTGGGCGCATAGTATTTTCTGCTCCGCTCTCACGGCATTCTGGGTTTCCACAACGATATCCAGCATTGATTAGGCGGCTGCGTTGATTGATACGAACACGGCGACCGTCACCACGAATAATGTAGTTGACACCAGGATGTACATCAGGACCACGAAGAATCATATGTCGCATTTGCTCCTTGTTTCTTGTAGTTACACGGATTGGAACTGTTAATTCCTTAGCAGTTACTAATGGGACACCAACTTCGTTAACACTTAGGTACGGGTCTGGTGAGATTACTGAACGTGCACAGAAGTTAACACGCTTACCGGATAGGTTAGAACGGAATCGTCCTTCTTTACCCTTCAAACGTTGTGTTAGAGTCTTCAGTGTACGACCTGAACGATGACGTGCAGGAGGAATTCCCGCTGTTTGGTTATCGAAATAGGTAGTAATATGGTATTGTAGAAGTTCCCACAAATCTTCAACGATCAGTTGCGGAGCACCAGTATCACGGTTTTCTCTTAGACGTTGATTGATTCTCAATACATCGACTAACTTGTGCGTTAAATCGTCTTCTGAACGGTCACCACTATCCAACGTAATGGATGGGCGAACGGTGATTGGAGGAACTGGTAAAGCCTTGAGAACTATCCATTCAGGACGGTTTAGCTTATCCATACCAATAAAAATTAGGTGCTCGGAAGGAATACCACGAAGCCATTCTCTGACATCTCTCGGGTTGAGTTTCCTCTCAGTTTCCTTACCAGTACCTGCATTGTCAATTCTCTCTTTGAAAGTTGTTGGCTTGTCAAGCATAATCTTGCCTTGTAAGTCATCACAGTGCATACATTGCTTTCTCTTTACACCAGAAGTTACCTTCTCAACTTCCTTGATAATCTTTGTGAATTCAGTTGAACCGACACCGTGCTTAGTGATTATATCACGAATTCTTGAGCGGTAATAATCTTGCTCAGAATGCTCTACATTGGTTGGGGAAGTACCTGCTTCATCATGCAGTAAAATCTTGTTACAATTATTACATGTAGACTTTAAAGCGGTCTTAATCAAGTTCACGAAACCGATGTGAATTACTGGTAATTCAAGTTGAATGTGTCCAAAGTGACCAGGTGATTCATCATACTTACAGTTGTCAGTTGGACAAAGTAAACCTGGTTCGATTACACCCATATGCGGATCCATCAAACCTTGCTTGTATGCGTGTCCATCGTCCTTGTATGTATCAGCGGTCTTGACCTCAACAGCAGACATCTTGCGTATTTCATTCGGGTCCATTAGTCCGAAGCGAATCAATGAGATTCGCTTAGGTATCATTATACTATTTTGGCTCATCTTTGGTCCTCCAGTTCGAGACGCATGGCCACACCTAAACTCTTCATTTCGTCTAGTAGCAGCTTGAATGCATATGATGTTTGTACTTTGTAAACTTCAGCTCCATCACCATGTATAGGGCTGACGTATGTTCTACGTTTTGGATCGTACCAAGCGATGTGACCGGATTCGGCACATACATACATCTCAATACCATCAGATTCATCGAGTAGACGGTCTTTGATAACCATTGAAGCACCGTGTGCAATCAAACAATCACGTTCCATCTCACCAAATCGCAGACCTCCTTGACGAGCACGACCTTCGGTCGGCTGACGTGTTAGAATTTGAACACGGCCACGAGAACGTGCGTGTATCTTGGAAGATACAAGATGGTGAAGGCGTTGGTAGAAAATACAACCTACGAAGATATCAGCAGGGTATTCTTCCCCTGTTTCTCCATTGATCATCAATTCACGGCCGGTGTGGTTTAGACCATTGCGGATTAATCCATCACGTAGGCTGGACTCTTTTTCTCCACGGAAAGCAGTACCGTCAACACGGCGTCCTTCCATAGCACCAACCTTGCCACCAATCATTTCCAATACGTGAGCAACTGTCATTCGTGACGGAATAGCGTGCGGGTTTATGATTAGATCTGGGACTACACCATCAACTGTGAATGGCATATCTTCAGATTCTACAAGACGACCAATAACTCCTTTCTGTCCGTGACGACTTGCAAACTTGTCACCGACTTCAGGAATCTTTTGGCTACGAACCATTACACGAACCAGTCGACCAGAGTCAAGAGATTCAGTAACATATACGTTGTCGACCCAACCTTTCTCGCCATGACGAACTAGCATAGAGGATTCTCTACGCTCTTGAGCAGTAAGGAATGCGCCACCAGTTGATTCTTCTAAGAATCTAGGAGGGCTGGTCTTACCAACAAGGACATCGCCACCTGATAATTCAATTTCAGGCATAGGCAAACCATCATCTTCTAGATGATTATATGCTTCAGGCGACTTCATTCCCTTTACTTCTTGTAAAGATGAACCTGGCCTCTCAATCAATTCTTCTTGACCACCTGGGAACCTTCTTCGTTCAGCATTGTAAGTTCTGTTAAATGTTGAACGTCCTAGAGCACGGTCTACAGAACCCTTGTTCATGATAACAGCGTCTTGCATGTTGTATCCATGAAGAGACATAATCGCGACAATATAGTTTTGACCACCTGGGCGGTCGTCGAAATTTGTTGTTGTCATTGCACGTGTACGTGTAATTGAACGATGAGGGTAGTGCAGAATATGCGCACGAGTGTCTGGGCGTAGACGGTAGTTAGAGCTAGGAAGTCCTAGAGATTGCTTAACCATTGCAGTTCCACCAGTAACACGAGGTGTTGAGTTGTGTTCTGGGTAAGGAATCAATGAAGCACATACTCCATGAATCAATTGTGGATCAATTTCAACGTGGGTGTGTTCTTCAGTATACAACAATGGTACCTTCAAAGTTGCTTCTTCCCATGAACCGTTTGGCATGCGAACACGAGCGAGTAATTCTGCTTCGTTCGAGCCAGGAATTCCGAGATTAATCCACTTGATTTCTTCATTGGTAACCAATCTCCCCTTTAGTGGGCCATCTTCAACCATTTCTGGAGTGATAAATGGTTGAGGTGCAATATACAAATCCTCTTCTTCCTCTGCGTCAACCCATTCAACGATTCCTTCGTTAACCAATTCCTTGAATGACATCTTACCTGTGCGGAGAGATTCCAAGTGGTCATTAGTTAAACGCGGTGTACCATCATATAGAATTAACAGAGGTCTTAGAATACGGCCTTTGTCAGTATTGATGAAAATATCATTATTTTCTTTATCAAATCTAATTGATACTTCTGCTGGAATAACACCACGACGACGAGCTGATTTGAAGTGTTTAACCAAGTGTGCACCACGCTTGTGCACGCCATAAATGTCACCATTTACGTGAATTCGGTCACCGCTGGTCCAGTCATCAGGTTGAACAACATCGAGTTCATCAAGACGCTCACGTACTTCGGTCTCATCAATATTTTCTGAGATATCAATCATTTGAGCTGCGTTCTTTACCAAACCACAGTTTTGACCTTCAGGAGTCTCATTTGGACATAAGCGGCCCCATTGTGTTGGGTGCAGGTCACGTGCTTCAAAGTGAGGTTGGCTGCGAACTAGTGGAGAAGTTACACGGCGCATGTGGGATAGTGCTGCTAGGTATGTTGTACGGTCTAGAAGTTGTGAAACACCAGAACGTCCGCCTACCCAGTTTCCTGTAGCCAATGCGTGCATGATCTTTGAAGTTAGAACATCTGGACGAAGGCAAGATGTGATCTTTAACTCTCGCTTGCGGTTGTGATGGCGCTCAAGTTGATACTTTAAGTCACGAGCAAGTTGCCCAGATGAGACACGGAATAGATCTTCAATCAAGTCACCTGCGAGACGAACACGCTTGTTTGCATAGTGGTCCTTGTCGTTTGGTTCACGGTCGGTCATTGCCATTTCTAACACTTGACGAACGATTCTTCCAAGGAAGATAGCCTTCTTCTTACGATCTTCTGTTTGGTCGCCCAAGTGAGGAAGAAGTTCTCTATCCAATAGTTGGTTAACACGTGCCTCTCGGTATTCGCGTTGTTGACCTGCAGCGAATTTCTTCTGAAGCCATTCATGTGATTCCAAGGTATTGTTGACCGCATACTCTTCATTGTCGTTTACTTCGTTGATATTTGCAACGATATACTTGAAAGTCTCTGTTGGACCTGCGATAGCTTGGAACACTTCTTGGTCATTTTCAATTCCAAGTGCGCGCATTAGCATTACTACAGGAATTGGTGTTGTTCCTACTGTGCTAATCTTAACCATCAACATCCCATCACGGCGCTTTTCAACAGTCAATGGCTTTCTCATACCATCTTTCTGTGAGAAAATCTTAGCAACTTCAGTCTTCTTTACTGAACGCTTATTGATTTCAACTGTAACTCTGTTAGGTGCTAAGTCTTCCATTGAGATTAGAACACGTTCTGTTCCGTTGATAATGAAATAGCCACCAGGGTCTAGTGGGTCTTCTCCTTTCTTGCGCAACAAGTCCTTCCACAAGTCAGCATCTTCGATAGAAGTTGTAGGGTCTAGTACTCTATCACTGATGATATGCTCTGGATGTAGATTACATCTGCGAGAACGGATCATTATAGGCATGCTACCAACTTGAACACTTTCTTCAAGTGGAGATGGTATCCCACTGCGGTATATTTGGAAATTAATTGAAACAGGAGACATGTATGTCAACTTCCTCAAACGGCATTCCATTGGAGTAGACTCCATATTTGCACCATTAGCTTCACGGATTGTTGGCTTTCCAAGTTTGATGTCTTTCAAACGAATAACTATTTCTTGGTCAACTACGTCGAGTTTGATGTATCCACCTTCATCATCGTCTATTTCCTCGTCGGTTCCGACGCGGATATTACGGATGATTTTCTCCATACGTGAGATAGTACTGTCTCCCGCTGGAATACAGTCGTTATATGACGCCAATTGATGATTTACTAAACTGCGCTCTTTAAAAAATGATTGAATTATTTCTTGCATAATAGACACCTCCCCTCAGTTACCTTCTACGATTAGACGGTATGCAACAGACTTGCCAGCCGACGGGGATCGGCGAACAACTTTGATAATGCGGTCGGCAATCCAACCAGCAGGAAGAGGTGTATAGTCTGCATCAGCAGCTAAGTCGGCCATGTCTTCAATTTCAGCGGTTTCTTTAATCGCTTGAACAGCAGGGTCGGAAATCAAAATCTTTGGAAGAAGTTCCTTTGCTAGACGAGGCAAATCAGTTTCCTCGTCCTTTACAACGATATTCCAAGGTGCCAGGTGTTCGCTTTCTATTGCGAATTGTTCCTCAGCTGAGATATTTGCTTTGCCGACTAATTCTTGGTGCGGCACTAATATGTGATTCAATGCATTGAATCTACAAGTAATTTCTGGTCGGTCGAAATCATCTACTGTCTTTGCACGGATTGTAATTTTCTTGCTCTTCTTTGCTGCCCTGCGCCGAGAACCTTGTTCTGCTATAACAGACATTACATTGGTAAATTGCTCAGAATCTTTGGAAACGCCTAGAATTGCAGTAATCTCATCAGAAGATAGACCCTTGATATCGGTCATATTTCTGTCGGTTGCTAACTTGTGGGCAAACTCTTCGGAGACTCCCAGTTCCATTAATCGCTTTTTTGTTGCGCTCTTTACTACCATGTCAAGTCCCCATACCCTGTTTTCACTCGTGCCTGCCACCCTTTCAGGCGGGCCTGACGGGGTTCGAACCCGCGACCATCGGATTAAAAGTCCGACGCTCTACCTGACTGAGCTACAGGCCCAAAGTGCAACTTGGGCTTTTGGGCCGACTTGCAGACTCTTCTTATAACTTGCGGAATGGGAGAATAGTGCCTCGCAGCGCGAAGCTCGCCCCCAGAAGTGGCTTTGCGTTGGGCGAATATCACCATTTGAGCCACTGGGCGTGATTTGCGTTACAAGTTAACAGCCATAAAGGCTTCGTCATATGACCTCTTCGGGATGGTTATGGCGGACGAGAGACCCTTTGATTTTACTAGCGCCGAGCAAGAAATCGACCGTTTGAAGCGACCAATAAAATCGGTTATTTGGCAAGCCCCAAAAGGAGAATCTTTCACACTCATTATTCCCCCAACGGTTTACCCTCCTAGAGAAGATACTGACCTTCTTGCTAATGCGATTGTTAGGATCGGTGCTGGGCGTGGAAAAAGATGTCTTGAAATCGGTTGCGGCAGTGGAGCACTGTCCCTATTAGCCGCTCGCCAAGGATGGAAGGTAAAGGCTTGCGACATCAACCCATTTGCAGTGATGGCATCCCGACATTCTGCTGAAATTGCTGAGATTGATATTGACATTCAAGAAGGTGGCCCTGGCCCTAAGGAAGACGGTGAAATTAATCAGTGGTCTGGCCAAGAACTGCATGAATTAATCATATGGAATTTACCATATCTTGGATTGCCAAGTTCAGAAGATGATGTACTTGGACCATTTGAAGAAGCCGCATTACTAGACACCGACTCAATTGGACTTGTTTCACGACTAGTAAAAATGATATCCACTGGAAAATTGATGACCACTACTGGAATGGCCCTCATTTTAGTTTCAAATAATCAAAGAGGCAAAGATACGAAAAGAATCTGCCTTCAAAATGGCCTGTCATGTCGTGAATTTTCGAGCAAGCGATTCGAAGATGGTGAGGAATTGACCGTATATGCAATTTGGCAGCCATTCTCAAATTGCCCAGTTAGCATACTTGATGAAGTGGATTCAACAAACAAAATGTTGCTCGATAGTGGGGGTAGAATTGGCGCCTCCATTCAGGCAAAAAAGCAACTTGAAGGGAAAGGGAGGCGAGGACGAACTTGGACTAGCGAGACGAATTCATTTGCAGGTTCTTGGATTGTCCACGATGGAAAAGGTGAACTGGTTCACTCCGACCTACAGCTAGTTGGTGGCCTTGCAGTTGTTGATACCATAAGAGCAATTTCAAGCAGTGAGTGCCATGAACGAATTAGACTCAAATGGCCAAATGACATCCTATTAGAGAATGATTCTGCAGAATGGGCCAAAGTCGCTGGTGTTTTGCTTGAAGGGAGAAGCATTGCATCCGAAATAAGGTTGGTTCTTGGAATAGGGGCTAATATTTTTTCTGCACAACACCTAGAAAAGCAAGATTTTAAGATCGCAACACTAAATCAAAGTTTAAATTTAGATATTAATTTCAGCCAATTTTCATCGGTGATTAGTGCGGCTTTATCCTCACTGCTCGAACAAAGGATTAACATCCCCAATTATTCCTCTGCCAAACTTCTTAAAATCACTTTAGAAGAAATTAAGAGCACTGTGATTTCATTGGGCAATCCAATCTATAGAACTGATGTTTGCGAAGTTATTGGATTGGATGAAAAGGGTCATCTACAAGTTAAAACTACTTCTGGTGAACTATTGAATCTAGACGAAGGTGAAGATTTAAGTTGGCCTAAATATAATTGATTTAGAAGAATTAAACATCTATTTCTGCATCAATTATTTCCTCTTTGGAACTTTCTAACTCCTTCTCTTCTTTACGCTTATACAAACCAAAAACCAGCAGTAAAACTCCTAGTGGATATACTATCTTATCCAACATACTTTGCCTATCGATTGAAATGAATACTTCGGTAGTGCTAGTATTATCTTCCCCATTAACAGAAATGACGAGGTTGTAGTCCTTACTAGTTCCCGCCTCGAAAACAAATTTCCCTTCAGAACCCTCAGCCATTACAATTTCTTCTACAACCTCTCCTTCTATACGAATTGTTACGGTTGTTGCATTAGATGCACTGAATTGCATATTTATTTCATCACCTTCGCTGAGAGAGATATTCTTGGAATGGGAAATATCGTTGCTAAGATATTCTGGATTAGGCCAAGAATGCATAATTAATGAACCAACTAATATTGAAATCGAGACCAGTATGAATACATCACTCATCTTCATTGCTGGTGCTGTACCGCCGCCGGACATATTGCATGCCACCGGCATTGCCATCATGAAGATAGTGATACAGGGCTGATTGAAATCATCTACGTTCTCTAATTGGCTTAGGTAAATTCAATCTTTCTCTAATCAGACGTATTTTCCCACTCATACTAAGGCTAATCATGGAGTATTCAGCATAACCTTGATCGGTTTCAATCAGTTCTCTAAATTCATTTGATATCTCGTGTGGAACTAGAATTATTGCTAATCCTTCATTACCATTTAAGGAAACTTTTGGCAGAGTTTCATTTAAGTTAGTATGTGCCAACTTAGCACCCTCACTGCCACCACTAAAAAAATCCATAAGTTTTATTTCTTTTTTACTACCCAATAACTGCTGTACATTATTCACTGTTGTTTGTAACTGACTCCGCGTTGTCATCTCGGGCGAAACTGCAACTCCAAACCAGCGCCTCTTGCCACGCAGAGCCTTGGTCAGTTTCTTTGCCATGTATCATGCCAGAATGCACTCCTTCAATTAGATTTCATATGATTATTCTTGCCATACACTGAAAATATAGGACTGATTCCCTAGCAATGTGGCAGATGAGATAGAGGTTGATGCCTCCATAGTTGAATCTGAAATTGAAATAGAACAGGGTGTTAATTCAGTTCTTGATGAATTGTCTAGTCAGAAAACTTCAATTTGGGGTCTTATCAAGACACTTTTATCACCTCAAACACTGCCTCATATCGCATTAATAGTGATGTTCTCAACCACTTTTTACATAATTGCTAGCATTGATAGCCTGACCACATACGCCGCCATGAGTTTTATTTCTGTTTCTTTTGGATATGCAATTACAGCAGTTTTCTCCAATACAGAGTTGGTGCAGAAATTAACTAAACTTCCGAGTAGGGAATCGAATGATTCGGATGAAGGGCAATCTCCTAATGATCAATTAGGTCGGTTCAAAAGAGTTATTTTCAGTTTTAGGATTTGCATATTCCCATTAGTGATGTCAGCATTGACCATGATTGGACTGATGTTTTTATTCTTTGGCAATGGCGCATTGTCCGATTTGAAGGATGGAATGGCATTCGCTCTTGGCCTTTTATTCATTCTTTGGAGCATCGTTCAAGGGCGCTCCTTTGCAAAATGGACCTCTACGATTTCTGTTTCAAAGAATCCTCAATCGTCTGAAAAAAGAGGCAAACCGATGGCACAAGCGATTATCCATGGCCTTGCAATGCTTCTAATCGCATTCATTGGAGTCTGCATATTCCGTCTATTACAAGGAGGTGACATAGCGCCATGGAAAATACTGATCGCTAACTTCCCCTATCTAATTGCAACTTTAGGATTACATATTTTGGCTGTGACTTGGTCATGGAAGTCAAGAGTTGCTGCATCTAGAGATGTTGCAATGTCCGCATTTACCTGGAAATGGACCTTGATGGCTCAAGCATTCATTACCTGGCATGCGCTAACAATCTGGCGCCATATCGGCATGAATACAAATGATTCCCAATTGATTATCGAGGAAGTACTATTGATGATTTTCACGGTATTTATGGCGATTTGGACGCTTACTTCGCGCGGAATCAAATCTAAAAGCCCATTATTTAATCAAAATAATGCCCTCCCCTGGGGATTGTCATTCGGATATGCTTACGCAGGTTCAGTCGCTATGCTAACTGTGGTCCTCGATGAACTAGCCAGTGTAATGATGGCTGGACATTTAGTGGTAATATTGACGCTATTGTGGATGCAACGTTCAGTATTAGCGAATCTTGTGGAGAATAGAGATCAAAACATTGAAGTTAAGCGGATAACTAAATCTGTATTTGATAAAAAGGCTGCACAATCTGTACAATTATCTGAAAAAACTGATTCACATGAAGTTGAAGAAATAGTCGCTATTTCAGAGGAAATTACTGAAATGGATGACCTTGCGGTAATTATTGAAGAAGACTCGCAAGAAATGGAAGGCAGTTGGCAACAAGATTCCACCACTGAATGGGGTAAACAAACAGAATCTATCAGCGATGATGTTGAATGGAGTTCTGACGTTATAGAACTGGATGACTGAAATTAGCGACCAATTCCAGATAGCAATGTTACGACTCTAATCGAATCGTGCAGGTCATCACTCACTCTTGCCCCAAGAATTACTTGGGCATCAACATCCAGTGCAGCAGTAAACATGCTCGCAACTGTTTCAACCTGACCAATGGTCATACCTTGCCCACCCTCGATTTGAATTAAACATCCCTTAGCACCACTAACATCTAATTCTGCCAAAGGTGCCATCATCGCAGATTTCAAAATCTCTTCTGGTTCATCTGCTCTTCCTACACCGACTAGCATAGTGGCTCCGCCTTCGGTATCGACAATTGCCCGTAAATCCATTAAATCCAAATTGATTAAGCCCATTCGTAGTAGAGTTCGGACTAAACCATCTACTAAATCTTCAATCCATTCAGCACCCATCTGCCATGCTGTTCCCTTTTCTCTCGCTTGTCTTGCAAGTCTTTCAAGTGATAATTGTACTGTAATATGTGCATTGCTTTGTAAACGTTCAAGGCCTTCAGCAGCAATTTCTGCTCGTGTTTGTTGTATCTCGAAAGGTAGTGCCGCCACCGATAATACAACCGCACCCGATTGTCTTGCTTGGCGGGCAAATTCATGAGCTGCCCCCGTGCCAGAGCCGCCACCCAATCCGACTAGTAAAACAACCAATTCAACATCTTCTAATATCGTTCTAGCAAGAGGTGCAAGACCTCTCATTCGTTGTTCTGCCAAAGGAGGTAACGCTGCACAACCTACATAATCCAGTGTATGTCCTAAGCGCAATACGTGAGCCGATTCACAACCGGTTAAACTAGAATCGTCAGCGTCAATAAGAACTACATCAGCCCCTCTTCCGCACTTTTCATATGCACCTTTTGCCCAAGAACAACCCAAACCACCAACACCGGCAATTAGGATCTGTGAGGCTTCCATCGGCCTAATGGTGGCAATGAACCTCAATGAACTTTGGCTGTCGCGTGTTTCTTAATCCAACCCAACATAACGTAGATAGCGTCTTCTTGCATCTCTCGCCCATGCGTTATCTGGTTCTAGTTCTAAAACTAAATCATAATACTTTATTGCATTCTCAAATTCCGAGAGGTGACGTCCATACAAGTGGCCGAGATTGGATAGTACTGGAATGCATCCTTCTTCTTCCTCTAGCATCTTGAGCAGTAATTCTTCCGCAGCGCCAAGATGGTTTTTCACCATCAACTCTTCTGCGTTATCGAGTTGCTCTAATTGTTCATCACTCAAGTTGTAAATATTATCGAAGGTATGACTTGACATTCGTTGCACCTATCTCGGGCAGGAGTACGCAGTGAATCAAACCTTTGATTGCTAAACTCAAAAATATTGTAAAAATGGCAGATTTGACAATCCCGGGGGGATAAATTTTTATCGGAATTACCCCGTATTATCCGGATATTCAAAACGCAACACTGCGAGGCATTTGCTCATCGCAATTACAAGCAATGTTTAAGGGGTCTATCCAAGTCGCTAAGAACATCTTAGGTGTGGCTATGCGAGTTGGCTCTTTTTCTATGAGAATTACACTTCTTCTAGGACTGGTCGCGCTATTGCTCCTCCCGAGCCTTGTAACATCATACCATACAGGCATTGGCGGGGAACAATCCAATGCTGGAGAGACTATTGATGATGTTGCAATACAAGGCTGTTTATGCCATAATGGTGCCGCAGATAATTCGATTCAAGTGGTTCTTGACAAGGTCCCATATGCTTGGAACGCAGGTGACACATATGAATTCCACCTGCAACTTATCGGTGGACCTGCTGGCGGGACTTATACCGCTGGATTTTCAATGCGCACTAGTGCAGGCGAACTCGCAGGCACCGATCTACAAAATTGGCAAGAAGATGTGACAACACTCACTCACACCGACGCATCTGCAAGCCAAGATGACCGCTCGTGGATTTTGACATGGACCGCACCTACTGCAGGAGAAGGTAGCGTTAATTTCTGGATTACTGGAAACTCGGTTTCAGGAGATGGAATTCCCGGTGAAGACGATAAGTGGAATCAATTATTATTCGCCCTCCCTGAAGGAGATGCAGATAGTATCGCCCTTGGAACGAGAACTTTGTTTGCCGGTGATGGAAACGTTAGCCCACCTGAACCCCCTTCACATGGAGTCGATTTGCACAGTATGGGAGCCCCATTAAGAGCACACTGGCTCGGTTTACTCGGATTTAGTGCTGTAATATGTGTAATCATTTTCTCAGGCCTAATGCTAAGATATGGATTCTCCACTTCCTACAAGGGACGCAGCAATGTGTTACGACTTCGCTACAAGTTGATGAAGAGAGGTGACCAGTGATGGACGATGCAATCACTATCCTATTGCGAGGTGTTGCAAAAGGAAATATCAGCATAGTTGATGCTAGAGCCGCTTTGGAAAGTGCTTCACTAACTGAAGAACAGATGCAGAAAGCAATCGACCATGGAGTATTCAATCCTGCCGAACCAGGTTCGATAATTAGTGCAACACTAGCCCCTTCCGGCGCATCATATCTGGCAATGTTCTTCTTCGTCTGGGGATTATTCTGGAGTTGCTACTGGTCTTTTTCATTAATCTATGGACTATTCAACGGCTGGGATCAACAACAATTATCATTCCATTTAGCAATGACACTGACGACCCTAACGCTGATGGGAATAATCTACCTCAAATATGTCTTACCCGACACTATTATTGTCAAATACGCTAGGAATAAGTTCGTACCTGAGCATACAAAGGATTGGAAGGAGTATAACTGGTGATTATTTTGTCTCGCGAATACGACCTCAAACCGGCACCGAGTGGTGAACAATCTTCTGCCAAAGCAGTAGGAGATTCATTAATCAATAGACGCCAATTCCTTAGTTATGGATTCAATACTGCTACAGGCGTATTGGCGGCATCTCTAGGAGTTCTTGGTTTCGCATCCCTATTACTGCCGCCTAGCGATAGCACCGGTGGCGACCTTGCTGCAACATATTGGGCCAAGGGTCGTGAAGATGAAGCATGGTATGGAGCAATGCACAAGCAAGTAATGAAAAAATCAGATTTCGTTGCTGAAGCAGCAAAGAGTTCTACCGGAACATCAGGAGCTGCTGGTGTTTGGAACGGAGTCCCGATTGTAGTAACCTATGTGGACCATTCAAAGAATTATGGAAGCCCTTTATCAAATGGTAAAGCGAGATTCCAATTCATGGAAGGATACGATGGTACTGGAAAGTATGTTGGCCATTTTGATGACTTGGCAGATGCAGACCCAAGATTATCTCCTTCAGAAAATTTGGTAATGATTTTTGCAAGATGTACCCATTTGTGCTGCATTCCAGGTTGGCAATTAGTTTCTAACTCTTTTACTGAAGATACATGGACTCCTGGTGGAGGCGATGATGGTGGAACTAAATTATTCTGTATTTGCCACTCTTCACGTTTCGATCCTACTGCGTTGGAAATGAATTCTAATACAAATCGTTCCAATGGTGCTAAATTCAATTACGCAGGCATTCGCAGAGCCGGTGGCCCCGCCCCTGTAGGATTACCAATAATTCCGATTGCCATGAATGGCGATATTATTGAAGGATTACCAGATTATGTGGATTGGTACACATATTGCGACTGAGGTGAAATGAAATGACAACAATGTTCTGGATTCTTTGGTTCTTCATTGCTTTCGTAGTGGTTCTTGTAGCATTCACCCTGCGCAAAGAATCAGAAGATATGCCTCGTAGAGACATTCTTCGCGCAGTTGAGTCAACTGGAAAAATGGGTGTAGCAGAGAGATCATTCCTTTGGGTATTCTCTTGGCTAGATACTAGATTTAGATTACAAGACTATTGGAATATGTCGAAAGGTGCCTACTATAATATGCACAGGCAAATGCCGCTTAGTCACGCTGAAAAATACAAGTTGAGAATCATTTGGTACTGGTATCCATTATACTGCTTAGGTGGAATCTCATTCTTATCATTCATTATTTTGGTAATTACCGGAACTGTTCTTGGAATTTATTACGTACCGGGTGGAGAAGGTGACCCTGCCCCTGCATATGCCAGTATGCAATATATCATGACCGAATTGCCATTTGGATATATCCTTCGAGCAGTTCACCATTGGGGGACTCACTTCATGGTAGCAAGTGTTTTCTTGCATATGTGCAGAGTTTACTTTACAGGAGCATACAGAAACCCTCGTGAATTAAACTGGCTTATCGGAGTCGCACTGATGTTCCTAACCATCTTCTTTGGTTACTCTGGATATTTACTACCGTGGGATTCCTTGGCATATGGTGCCGCAGTTATCGGAATTAATATGGCCAACTCATCACCATTGATTGGAAAGATTGCTTCAACTGCCTTATTCGGCGGCACATCACTTACTCCTAGAACCGTTACAAGAATGTACTTTATTCACGTATTCATTCTACCTGTGATCGTGACATTATTGATTATTATTCATTTGTTTATTGTTTGGGTACAGGGCATTGCGGAGCCACATTGATATTTTGGAGGATTAAATTATGGGATTAGTAGAAAATCTTGGAAGAGTTGCTTCCTCTTACATGGATGAGAAGGAAAACTTGCAAAGTGTTAGTGAAAAGAGAAAGCGTACACCAATGGGTCATGCTTTTTGGCCACATGAAGTTCTTCGTGACGCACTTATCTTTGCTTTCATGGCAGCAGTATTATTGTTCTATTCTTGGCTTATTCCGCCACCACTACACAGTGCTGCTGACCCATATGCTCAAGCAGGATTCGTTTTCCCTGATTGGTATGTATTATTCTCATATGGTTACCTTCGATGGGGAGAATATTTACCACAATTCTCCGTACCTACTGGTTTCATAGGAGATATATTTGGCCAACCTTCGTTCCCTTGGAACGCTGCATGGTGGGGAGCAGCACTTACTGGAGTCCCAGTAGGAATTCTAACACTTCCCCCATTGCTTGGAGGTCGTGAAAAGAGACCCGTAGAAGACCCTTGGTTTGCAAGTGCAGGAGTGGTATATATTGCGCACGTATGGTTTATCTCTGTCTTTTCGATTAATATCTTCTTGAAGTTATATGGTAATAATAGGTCTGATTATTGTAAATTGGATTCTCATGGAGACCTGTTATGCGGTGTAAGAGAGCCCTGGATTGCGGATGCATTCAATGCCATTCCATGGATCTTAACTGGAATATTAATATGGATTGTCATTTATTTCGTGGCTCGAACTATGATGGTAAAGGCTTGGGGTGCTGGCTTCACTCCAGCACATGGCAAGAGAATTCTTGTTGGAGCATTGATGGTTTCAACTGCAATATCAGTCTCTACTTGGGATGTTTATGATGATGGTTTCTGGGATGCAAAAGGATTACTTACAATTTCGGATTATGATGAACTTGAAGCGATGAGGTCACAACCAGTTGATGTTCATGTTCATTCTGCCAATGAATTTACCGATGCACAGGGTTGGTCTTCTACAGAGATAGTACCAACCACTGCTTGGCTTGACTGGAATTTGTACCAGCCCGCCAGATATATTATTACTGATTTTGGAGATGCTAATGGGCATCAAGATGCTGCGAATGGAATAAATTCTGCATCTGTTACAGATTCATTCTCTGGAGATGCTGAATGGATTGCTGCAGGTTCATTTACAGTTACTGAAGATACAACTTATTTCCCTTACGGGCATCACAAGTCTGTGGAAACAATTACCACTGATATTGTTTGTGAATATAGATCTAGTGAAAGAAAAATCAATGAACAATCTACTGCAGATATGTTGACATCAACATTTATGCTTACTGACTCATCTGGAAAGACTGTTTCATCATTCACAAACTGTGATGGAGCAACAACTGAACTCAAAGTAGGAACTTATTACTATCAAATGACGGTCCAAGCAACTGGTTTACTTGCTCAAAACTCCTCTATTATTACTGAAACTTCTATGAATATCGCTTCATTCCAACCACTATTAGTTTGGGACAGTGATGCACACGAGAGTCTTGCAGGAACTAGTGTCAACCTTTCAAGTTCCGAGGATATGGCCCTTGGAAATGGCAAGTACTCTCCTATTGAAAATCCATCATATCATAGAAATCCTAAATCAATGGATGCAAAATTAACCTATGCCATGTTTATTCCATGTCTAACATTCGGCGCCCTTGTATTCGTATTACTAAGATACATGGCTCGTGGATATGAGTTTGAGATGAACAAGTGCTACGGTTGTGACCTTTGTGACGATGCATGCCCTGTCCGCCTATTCACTGGTGGAGACAAATTAAACATCATTTACAATTCTTGGAATAATGAGGATGATGGTGTCCCGATGTATTCATGTTTGACATGTTCTGCTTGTACTAACGCCTGTCCGCAACTTGTCGATTACGACTCTTATGTTGACATTAGGCGTGGACTAATCGTTGGTGCATCTCAAGCAGAGATACCTCACACTGTCCTTCAGGCTGTTCTTGCTGCTGAAGCAGAGGAAGAAGCTGATGCTGACTTCATCACAACTGAAGATTATCCAATTACTTCCAAAGTAGGATACTATCCTGGCTGTGTTGACTATCTTGACCAAGAGATGGTATTTTCACATGTTAATGATGGTGAGATGAACTTAGGAGCCTCAACAACCGCTGCTTTCACTTTGTTTGAAGAGATGGGCAATGAAGTTTCATATCTTGGAAGAGACTTCCTAAAGTGCTGTGGTCACGACCAAAAGTGGCAAGGTCTTGATGAAGTATTTGAAAAATTAAAGGCATATAATCAACGCAAGATTAAGGAATCGGGAATAGATACCTTAGTATCTTCTTGTGCAGAATGTTTCAGAACTTTTGCTCGAGATTATGAACTAGAGGGTATCAAAGTAATGCACACAACGGAATACTTAACAGAGCAAGGATTCGATATGGACTTGAGTACTGAAGAGACCACTGTAACATATCATGATCCATGTAGACTAGGACGTCAAATGGGAGTCTATGATGAACCACGTGAATTGATTACTGCCGTTAAAGGTGTTAATTTAGTTGAGATGGAACACAGTGGAGAGGATGCAATGTGTTGTGGTGTTTCAAGCATGATGTCATGTAACGAAGATGCTCGTTCACTTCGTGTATCTCGTATGGAAGAAATCCGTGCTACTGGAGCAAATACGATGATTACATCATGTCCAAAATGTGTTGCTCACTTCGAGTGTTTGAAGTTTGAAGGTGATGAAAAGTATGCAGATATTGAGATCCTTGATGTTGTTACATTCTTAGCAAAACAAGTTAATGCAAAGAAATCTGAAGCAGTTGCCGCAAAAACTGATGCACTGGAGCAAATCAAGGCTTGAGTCTTTTTTGCCTCAGCATTTCCAAGTCACCCCTAGTGCTAAGAAGTGTTGACACTAGCGTCATTCATGAACAGACCTGCTTTGTATGTACTTACAATCGGCATCGGTTTGTACATCAGTGCAACTGGTCTAAATGGGATTATTCCAGACCATTGGGCTGAATGGCCTGTCAACATTTGGTGCTGGTCTGTATTTGGATATATATTCTATAAAACCACTCGAAAAGAACGGATCGAGATGCTGACCGTTTTGGCATTTGCCACCCCAATGGAATTATTTTTTAGTGAAGTTTGGCTGATCTATGAATACCAACGAGGACTAATGCCACTATTCGTTCCAGTCGGTCATTATTTCTTATTTGACATGGGCAGGATTATCGCCAATAAGATGAGAGAAAACCTCGCTATGCTTTGCTTGACCCCATTTATTCCTATTGTCGCTTATGGTGTTTACAGCGGCGGCGATACATCTGCACTATTCCTCCTGATACTCGTACTCGCATTCACAAAATGGGGTCCTCAACCTCGATTGTATGCTGCGATGGCTTGGGCGGCCTTAGCAATGGAATTGTGGGGAACTCACTTGACCAATTGGACATGGGCTAACGAAGTACCATGGACGGGATTAACCGCTTGGAATCCACCTCTATTGGTTGGTGTATTCTATTGTGTTGGAGATTTATTAGTCAACCTAAGTGTTGCCAAGTTTGAAAGAGAAGAGACTGCCGAGGTGGTAGCATGACCACCAGTGACGAGTTGGCCAAGAGACGAGCGGCTGAGGCTTTGGCCATCCGCACCTCCCTAAACCGTCAGCGTGGAGTACAGCGTGCTAATACAAAGGGTGGAGAAGGAACTGTTGCATATGTTACTGTAGAGAAATGTATTGGCTGCGATCAATGTACAATAGTCTGTGATGATAATGCCATTGACTTGTACAAAGTAGAGATGGCCAGTCAATTCATCAAAGTTGAAAGTAATCGCAAGGCCAAGATAATTCGCGATGCCTGTACTGGCTGTAGATTGTGCGTACTCGCTTGTCCTACAGATGCGATAACAATGATTGATTTGTGAGGGATTACCATGACAAAAGATGATAATAAAGAAGCCCAAAGATTCGGAGGAGAATTCGGACCATACCGCAAAGAAGGGACTCCAGGTGTAAGCCTTGGAACATTCAAGACATTGGTATGGACTTCCAATATAGGTGGCCTGTTACTATGTGTATTATCTCTTGAAATGCTATTTGTTCGTAAAATGTTTGGATGGGGACTGCTGACCCTAATAGCCGCAGTTGCTATCGCATTATTTCCTTCAAATTATGAAATCGTTGGAATGGGCGATGAATCGATCACCGCCAGTGATGATCAAAGCCCGCAACAATGATTAGAACTTGAATCAAATTATTGAACAGATGATTCATTAGCATACTTTATTGCTTCTGCACCCATCGCCAACATCGATAATTCTGCTACCAAAGCATGCCATCCCTTGGCATGCTCTCCATAGAGATGACCAACTTCTGATGAATCAAAGAATTCTGCACTAGGCGAGTTCAAATTATCCATATCACCCTTCTCAGAATTTATTCTATAGAACCAAGATGCAGCCTCACCATCGACCAAATAAACAACAGGTTCAACCGGTGCTCCACCTTCTTCTGTTAGAAGAGTTGGAACCCCTTCTTGAATTAAGAAATTTTCAACATCAGCACCGCCTTTAGAATACATTAGTTTTTTCATCTTTCTATTGGACAGTTCAAGTAATTCTTTTCCTTCCTTAATCACCATAATACCAAGTCCATATGTTCCTCTATCGTTTTTTACAAAAACAACAGGTTCTCTTTCGATTCCAAGGGATTCATATTTTTCTCTAATCTTTTTAATGAATTCGTCTACTTCTGCCGCTAATTCAATCCTGCAATTCTCTTTTTCAAGACACTTATTCTCTGAAACAAACCAATTCGCCATCAAATGCCAACTATCAATTTCTAACAATTGTGCCATCTCATCAACATATTTTTGCAAACAAACATAGTGTTCTGATTTCCTACGCCGATGCCATCCCATGCTCGGTGGTGGGCTTACATTATTGGCAGACAATCCAGGCACTATCCCTTCTGTAAGATCATTATTCAGTAATATCAAGCAAGGTCTTTTCCCTTCCACAAATAACTCCTCTGCCCCATTTTCAAGTTTCAGTTCAACTCTTGATAATTGCAACGGACCTGAAATTCCCGCCAATGAACCATGCGCGGATAATTCCGGTGAACCAACTGTACATCTAAAACCTGAAAGGATAATTAAACGTTGTATAGTTGCTACATTCTCAATATAACCTGCATTCCTAGTATGAGATTCAGGATATAAATGGACCCATTTACATTCGGATTTAAGTCTCGAAATATGATTTTTTAGAAGCGCTGCAAGATGCGGTTCATCCTCCTTTGAAACATTGTTAAATCCGGCCGGAAAGTGATTTGCATCAACAACAGCAACTTTCCATCCAGCATCCCTTACATCGACACTGCCGTAAATAGGAATTGGAACTTCACTACGCTTCTTTTTCATCCATGCTGTAATCAGTTCTCTCTTAGATTCAAGGATTTGCGAGTATTCATGTACGTAATTCATTATATCACCTCATCCAGCAAATCAATTGCTGTTCCTGAACGCTTACTTCTGCCACCATCAAGTATGTGCATTGCTTCAAACAATCCTAAACCTATCGCTAAATCCGGTTGGTCCCTGAAAGCACCGCTAATAAGTGGGTACTTACTCATTATTTGCTGCGCTCTTCCATCCAATTGCTCTAACATCTTCTGCAACAACATAGGAGAAGTTGCTGTACCGGCTGGTAATTTTGGTCTACGGACAATTTCTGCTGGTAACTTGGTTAAATCTGCAGCACGGCGCAGGGCTATTTTCTCTTCAAATGAAGGTGGAAGACGCCACTGCATCGGCAATTTATGAGATGCTTGGCGGTGCGACTTTCCGAGGAATGGAACTCTAACCTCGAGTGAATGAGCCATAGAATGTCTATCAACTAAGCGTAATTGGAAATTACTCAACTGTCCACTATCCAATTCGAATTGTAAGAAGTCATCTAATGAGGAGGTGTGGGCAGTTGCTGAATGGTCATTTGAATAATAATAATCACCAACTGGTAATTGACCGTTTTCAATGATTGATTTAGATGGGTGACTCATCATATCAAAGCGAGATTGAATAACGCTAGAATGATGATTAAGATCTCTGTAGCGTGGATAACCTGCATGCAGTTCATCCGCTCCTTGGCCACATAATCCAACTGTTACCGATTGTGACATCTTCTCAAATAGAGGCTGGAAGAATAGAACTGTCACATCTAAATCTTCACCATGCCAAGCCAAATCAGGTAACATTTTGTCAAATGAATCCTCTTGTAAAATATGTTGGTGATGTTCTAATTCAAGGCTTGATGCTACTAACTCAGCCGCTTGCCAGTCAGGGTTATCTTCACTCTCGGCAACCGTCCAACATGCTGGAACGGGATTACCACTTCTTTGGGCAGCTTCATGGGCAACTGCGGCGACTAAACTAGAATCAAGTCCACCAGAAAGAACTATCCCAACTGGTACATCTGACATCAATCTCTCTTCAACACTAACGACGAAAGATTCCAATAACTTACTAGCCTCTAAATCAGGATTCCAAGTCTTCGCAGGGTCAACCTTCTGTTTTTCCACTGTTGCTTTTCCAGTTAATACTGCGCAACCATTGGGGTCAAGACTCCATGTTTCAACAGTCCCTGGCCTTATTTGTGCAACATCCTTCAGTAAAGTTGTTCCATCTAACGGGTACTCCCAAGCCAATCTTGCAACCAATGCTAGTTCATCAATTTGAGGGATATGTCCTTCATGGGCCCTAAGGGCTTTGGCTTCACTTGCAAATAGCAGACTACCATCAACCTCAGTCCTCATCAATGGTTTGATTCCCATGGGGTCTCTAGCCAATAGCAACTGTTTATCTCTTGGATTCCATATCGCTATAGCATACATTCCATTGAGTTTGGATATCCATTTTGCATGCTGCTTAGCAGATAGTTTACCGCTATTTGTCGCTAATGCATTTTCATGCAGAGCGAGAATAGTCTCACTATCCCCATTTGTAGTCCATGGATAGTAAGTATGATTTGCTCGGATATTGAGATGATTGTAAATCTCTCCGTTGGCAATCAATATGTTTCCACTCTGTGCGGAGATAGGTTGTTCACTTCCATTGACATCAACAATCGCCAATCTAGTGTGTCCGAGTGCTATACTTTCATCACTCCAAACATCATTACCATCAGGGCCCCGATGACGCATCAACCAATTCATCCGCTCTACGATAGCGGAATCGGGGTTTCCAAGCATACCACCAATACCGCACATAGTAAAAGGTGCAAACCACACCCTTTTCAATGGTTGTAAATTACCATGAATCAATTCACAGTAATACACTTAGTTCGGCATCACCAAAGAGGCCATTTGAACATAGTAAATACAAGAGCTAAGACCGCAATACCAAAAAATATGTAGTATGCAGTTTGTGGGGGGTCATTGGATTCCTTTTCCTCAGACATGGAGTTCACTATTCCGAAGGGGAGAGCAACCACCATTTCAACATATTGAGGAATATCAATGGCTTTTTGTGAAATCATAGCAAGCCAATGAATGGGTCAAACAGTAAAATTGCGCATAATGGAATTAACATCATTGTTGCATTATCATCTATCCATCGCAGTCGAGGCCATTCGCTTATCATGCAAAGTGGCGCCATTATCGGAATTAACCATAGCGGAGTAGCAACGAAATTCCAGCATGCTAGCCAAATAATTGCAATAGCCAGAGTTGAATATATCATTACCTGCTTATCATCAAACCCTTTTCTTCTCAACTCTCCCATCAAAGGATCACCTAACGATAGTGAAAGAACAAGTGGCCAGATATATTCCTCAGTTGGAGCCATCAAAAAGGCCAATCCAATTCCGATTGCACCCCATGCTAATGCTGAAACTTGGTGAGCCTCGTACTCTCTTTGGCCGAAGATTGTTATTGAAAATTTAAGCCTAACCGCCTCAGCGGTAAGCACCAGAAACACGATTGCAGAAACTAATTGAGGCAGTTCTAATCCAACAAATTCTGCACAGGCTTCACCATATTCAAAGTAAAGAAATGGAATGAAGGATAAACTCAAATGGATTACTCTTCTAAATAGATGCCCATAAAGTCCACCCTTGGATTGTTCAATTGGGTCTGTCATCGCAACTTGTCCATTAGTTTCACTCATAGAATTCACCTTTTATTCAATTATTTAACTTATTAATCGCTTCATACAAGTCTATAGAACCAGATGCTAAAGACAATAATATATCCTCCAAGTGTGGATTCTGTAGTATTTTTTGTTCAAGACCAGACAACAGCCGCTCACGCCATCTAGCCTTTGAAGAACGTCCTGTTGACTGTAAATTAAGCAATACATCGGAGGCAAATTGGCATCCATCACCATTCAACGCACAAGTCAATAATACAGGAGGAGATTGCCCCTCACCCAACTCAAATGATTCTTTGATTTCGTCTGCATGCTTCCTAGCACCCACAATATCTGATTTATTGACAATTACAGCATCTGCTAATTCTAATAATCCCGCCTTTTCTGCTTGAATTCCATCACCTCTTGCTGGACCTTCAACCACTACAATTCTATCTGCAATTGCTGCACATCTAACTTCTGACTGTCCTGCGCCAACAGTTTCGATCACGACTTTATTCCAACCAAGTGCCAGTAATAATTTAGCCATATCGGAAACTACTGCTGGAACGCTACTAGAAGACTTACGAGTAGCGACCGAGCGAACATAAACCATATCTTTTAACATAATATCATCGACTACAGATAATCGAACTCTATCGCCTAATAATGCCCCACCTGTTCTAGAAGAGGAGGGATCAACTGCTAGTAATGCTATTTTCATACCTTGACTTGCCCATTGAGAAATTATTTTGTCCACCAGGCATGATTTACCAACTCCAGGTGCGCCCGTGATTGCCATTATACTCCAACCGGATTGTTGCGAAGCATCACTACTGGGTTCACCTAGCACTGATAATGCATCATTAATATCGAGTGTGTTGTTTTCAAGCGCTGAGAGAGTTCGTGCTAAGGACCTGCGGCAACCGTCTTTTGCGGCCAACACAATGTCGCGATTCACTCAAACACCCTGCCAATACCAATCGCTTGATTCCCCTACACCGATTCCATCCTTTTCGCTTGCAACTTCAATGAAATTAAGTATTTCTGCAGTAGAGGTTCCTGGCCCAAAAATCGCTTTAATTCCACAAGAGAATAGCGCTTGTCTATCGGTTTTAGGAATAATTCCTCCACCGAATACAATTACATCATTCAATCCTGCTTTACGCAGTTCTTCACAAACCTTTGGAAATAAATGACTATGTGCGCCAGAAAGTGAGGATAATCCAAGGAATGCGGCATCCTCATCGCGTACTGTTTCAACTATTTGGCTCGCCGTTCTACGTAATCCTGTATAGATTACTTCGTGTCCTGCATCTCTTAATGCCCGAGCTACAACTTTCGCTCCACGGTCGTGCCCATCAAGGCCCGGTTTTGCAACTACCACGCGAATGATTGCACCCATGTCAAAACCGAGTAGGACTTAGCCTATCAACAAAACCCATCAAAAGTGTGTAATCATAGTGATTTAGGTGTGGATATGAAACCGGTCAGAGGAGGCATACATGGTACATTTTGACTGTATATTGTCGCAACGCATAAGGAGGGAGTTTTCTTAGAGATAATTGGCGAAGCCTATGGCATCCACCGAAGAACGACTCCAGGACCTGCGTAATCGTAAGGCAAGAAGTGAAGCTGGCGGCGGTCAAGCACGTGTTGAATCTCAACATAATCGTGGTAAATTGACTGCTCGTGAGCGCATGGAATTACTTCTTGATGATGGTTCATTCCAAGAAATGGATGCTCTTGTTGAACACCGATGTAAGGATTTTGGAATGGAAAAGAATATCATTCCAGGTGATGGAGTAGTAACTGGCCATGGAACAATAAATGGACGCGATGTATTTGCCTTTGCTCAAGATTTCACCGTTTATGGCGGTTCACTAGGAGAAATGCATGGCCTGAAAATCTGCAAGGTGTTGGACATGGCTCTAAAAACAGGTAGACCTGTTATCGGAATGAATGATTCTGGTGGAGCCAGGATACAAGAAGGAGTGGCTAGTCTAGGAAGTTATGCTGAAATCTTTTTCAGAAATGTAAGATCCTCTGGAGTCATCCCCCAAATCTCCATAATAATGGGACCATGTGCTGGTGGTGCAGTATATTCACCTGCGATAACAGACTTCGTAATCATGGTAGACCAAACTGCGCACATGTTCATCACTGGACCTGAGGTCATCAAGACAGTAACAAATGAAGAAGTTTCTTTCGAAGACCTTGGAGGTGCTATGACACATGGTAGTAAATCCGGAGTATCCCATTTCACGGCAGTAAATGATGAAGAAGCAATACACCTTGCAAGAGAATTAGCAGATTTACTTCCCCAGAATAATATGGAAAAGCCACCGATAAGAAAGACATCTGATCCAAAAGATAGGCTATGTGAGAAATTGGACACTATGATTCCAACCGAATCCAACAAACCTTACGATGTAATTGATGTAATCAATGAAATCGTAGATGATGGAGCATTCTTAGAAGTTCAGGCTGATTGGGCAAAAAACATCGTAATCGGCTTTTCACACTTAGGCGGAAATACAGTTGGAGTTGTCGCAAATCAACCAAAGTTCCTTGCTGGCTGCTTGGATATTGATGCGAGTGACAAAGCCGCAAGATTTGTTAGATTCTGTGATGCCTTCAACATCCCGATTCTAACTTTGGAAGATGTTCCTGGATTCTTACCCGGTACTAGCCAAGAATGGGGTGGTATTATTCGTCACGGTGCAAAATTATTGTATGCATATGCAGAGGCTACAGTACCATTACTAACAGTGATATTGAGAAAGGCATACGGAGGTGCGTACGATGTTATGTCGAGTAAGCATATCCGAGGTGATTACAATGTTGCGTGGCCAAATGCAGAACTAGCGGTCATGGGCGCTGATGGTGCTGTAGAAATTATTCATCGTAAACGCATCGCAAACTCACGCAATGCTGAAGAAGAAAGGACGAGATTAACCGAAGATTTCAACGATACTTTCGCAAATCCATACAAGGCGGCGGCTCTAGGATATCTTGATGATGTCATCGAACCGAGAGAAACCAGAAGCAAGTTAATTCGTTCTCTTGAGATGCTAATGGATAAAGAAGAATTAAGACCGGCAAGAAAGCACGGGAACATTCCACTTTGAGGAGATTTTATCATGAGTAAGACAGATGAAGAAACTCTGAGAATGGCCGCAATCGCTGGAGTTTTGGCAATGATCCAATCTCAAGGAGACGACCCCGCACAAATTGCAAGGAATCCTGGTGTGCCTTGGTCACAAGACCATAGGCGAATGGTTTCCGGCAAATCTTCATTATTAAATCACAGAGCTAGTCGCTCACCATGGAAGTGAAATTATGCCTAACACTAGAAAAGTCATCATTGATGGAACTGAATTTGAGGTGCAGATTGAAGGTGAAGGTACTACCTTTTCTGCAACAGTTGAAGGTCGCACTTTTGAAATTCAAATACCTGATGCAGCACCTGTGATAAAGAAAAAGCGTAGTGCTGGTGGGAAGAAGAAGAAATCAGGAACTGTTACCTCCAGTATTCCGGGGAAAATTGTAACCGTCGAAGTAAAGAAAGGTGACGAAGTTACTGAAGGTCAAGTTGTATTGATTTTAGAAGCAATGAAAATGCAGAATGAAGTTCAAGCACCAGTTACTGGAACTGTGATCTCAGTAAATATTTCTGAGGGCGATGCTATTGAAGCGAATATCCCCCTTCTAGTGATTGAGCCTGCTGTCACCGATGAAGATTGCGAATGATTAGTAATTCAATTCTATAATTTCAGATTCTGGTAAATTATAATGTTTTTTTAAACATTGATGCAATAGTTAAAGTGAGTCCTATGTTAGCGTATAGCATGGCGGAGACTGCAGTCTGCGATTTACCAGGTTGTGGCGATGAAGGAGTGATTGTTTCTCGCCTTTCCCCAGAAGGATACCTTGTTGCAACCGGCAAAAAAGCCTATTCATTTAGAGAGGCATACCGTCGTTTCCACTACTGTCAGAGCCATCATGATGAATTGATGAGCGGAGTTTGGTCAAGGGTTAGAACTCCTGAAGATAAGAAAGAAGGACATGTTGCACCGACTGCGATTTGAGCAAACTGTACCATTTACGGGCGATTTGTCCTGCATGACTATGATAAGGGGGTTGCCGTTGCATTGGTCATGCGTGATAATGCAATACCTGCCACATCTGCAAGAATTAGACCTATAATCGTTGCATTATTGATGCTATTGAGTACCGTTGTAACCCTTGTTGGCCCCGTTCAAGCAGTCGGTGCAAATCAAACCGACCTCGGACTACAAGGCGATTTACCGGACAACATGTCTGCCGTTACTTCCAATTTTACAGCATCCCTCGCTGGACTGGCACCATATAGCGTAACTGACTATGGCCAATTAGACGTCAATGATGACCAAGATTGGTTTGCAATCAATCTCTCGGCTAATGAAGGCATAACAATTAGCCTATCTTTCAATACAACTTATACATCTCCAAATAGTTCAACATATACTAACGATTTTGACCTTGCAATCTACGATGCAAATGGCAATACTATAGATAGTTCATACGCTTATAATCCTGAAATTGTAAGTACAAACAATTCAGCCACACAACACACAGGTATTGTTTATGTTCAGATTTATCGCTATGATGGATATGGCTGGTATGTACTTGACATATGGACATTCAGCACTTCATCGAGCAATGGAACGGGCGGCAATGGAACTTCTGTACCGGCAAATTGTGCTGGTAGCAATACACTTGTCTCAGATATTTTAGAATCTAATGACCTCATGTCAACCGCTACTCAAGCATCAACACTCCCGGTTTCCTGTACTGGATTGAGTATCCATTCGACCTCTGACGAAGATCTATTTGAGATACAAATGATTAGTGGTGTCACTTATTACACCAATGTTACATTCACTCATGCAAATGGAGATTTGGATATCAAATGGGAATCGGCGTCATCAGCATGGTTAACTTCATCAACTGGTATTTCCAATAATGAAGCAATGTCATATACCTCTACGGTCAATCAAACCACATATATCACGGTTTATGGCTATAATTCTGCAACCAATACATACGGCATTGACATTACAACAAGTAACCCAGGTGGTGGACAAAGTATGGAAGGTCTCGACGTTATGTCCACAGGTCTAACATCTGCAACACTGACCTTTAGTGGATTGAGTATTGGAACTACTTACAATTACAATTATTCAAGTGCACAAGTTATCAATTCTGGTACGACCTATTGGTCTAATTCTACCAATATGTCATTCAATGCCACAGCAACTACAATGATCTACAATGTGACAGTATCCCAACCTCTGAGTATGGAATCTGAATTCTACATATTAGCATACTTCAAGGATTCAATTGGTGGCTACATTGCCTATGATGATGATTACACATACATAGAGATGGTAGAAGTTACTACTTCTTCATCCTCAACTGGGGAAATATCGCTAACAAATTTATCCATTGGTACGGATTACCATCTAGAATGGTTAGTCGCTGACCAAGTTCTATTCGAGAACAATTACAATGTTTCAATGAATGTCTATACTGCACTCAATGCATCTGTAATTGATTCTGATAATTATTCTTTCAATGCAACAGTTACCTCTTCTACTACTCAACTAAATTGGACTGGACCAACTACATTGAATGACCACTTCTTCGCTGCAATTCTCTCATTCAATAATACAGTAACCAATCATAGCACTGGTAGTGGATGGATCGGTTTCCACGATGAGGAGTTTATTCCACAATTACCAACCTTGCTAATTGACAATTATTCTTCAAGCAGTACCTCAACAAACAATGATGTTACAATCAAGGGATATGATTTGGTCACTGGTGATGATTACAAATATCAAATTAGAATTACTGATAGCAGTGGTGCATCTGTTTCCACCTTGAATTTAACCAACTTTACCGCTACTGCGCCTAACATGAACATGCCATTATTTACTTATTCAACACCAGCAAATAGTGGAATGTACTGTATTGTCTTAGAATTATTCTCTGATGTTAACGTTCAACTAATTGGCGATTCAGCCTGCTTCTACCTCACTATCGATGACGACAATGATGGTGTTGCAAACGAAGCAGACAACTGTCCAAATACCCCATTCGGAACAACTGTTGACCAAAACGGTTGTGCTGATTCACAAAAGGATACTGATGGAGATGGTCACAATGACAGCCTAGACGCATTCCCTTACGATTCAAGTCAATGGACTGATGCTGATGGTGATGGATATGGAGATAACATGTCTGGAAATAATGGTGATGCATTCCCAAGTGACTCAAGCCAATGGTCCGATATTGATGGAGACGGATATGGAGACAATTCTGGTTTAAACAATTCAGATGCATTCCCTAATGACCCAACTCAGTGGTATGATGCAGATGGAGATGGTTACGGAGATAACTCCGGAGGCAATAATCCAGATGAGTACCCACTTGATTCAACTCAATGGAAGGATAGTGATGGTGATGGATGTGGCGATAATAGCGCAGGCACTAACGGAGATCATTTCCCTAATGACCCAACACAGTGTTCCGATATTGATGGTGATGGATACGGAGATAACGCCAGTGGAACTAACCCTGATGAATTCCCAACCGACGCTACACAATGGAAAGATAGTGATGGTGACGGATATGGTGATAGCCAAACCGGTAACAATCCAGATAGATTCCCTTCCGAACCCACTCAATGGAGTGATGCAGATGGTGATGGATATGGCGATAACCAAGCAGGTATCAATCCAGATGCATTCCCAAGCGATGGAACTCAATGGTCCGATGCAGATGGTGATGGATATGGCGACAACCCTACTGGGGCAAATGCTGACGCATTCCCTTCAGAACCTACACAATGGAGTGATGCAGACAATGATGGATATGGTGACATTGCAAATGGCCTCAATGGAGACCAATGCTTAGGCACACCTGCAGGCAGTACTGTCGATGAGAATGGTTGTGCTGAAAGTCAAAAGGATGATGATTTAGATGGCGTAAATAACGCCATGGATGCTTGTCCAAACTCTCCACCAGGTTCTCCTGTTGATACTTCAGGATGTGCTGCTAGTCAAGAAGACTCAGATGCAGATGGCGTAATGGATGCATATGATGACTGTCCTAGTACAACCCTGAATGATAATGTTGATGCTGCAGGGTGTGCAACTTCACAACTCGATACTGATTACGATGGAATAATGGATGATCGAGACCAATGTCCAAACACTTCGGCTGGAGCGAATGTCAATGGCTTTGGTTGTGCAAGCGATGAAAGAGATACTGATTCAGACTATGTTGTTGATAGCAAAGATATTTGTGAAGGGACTTCTATTCTTGAAGTTGCAGATGCAGATGGTTGTTCTGATTCACAAAA
>DAJY01000046.1 GCA_002499015.1 Euryarchaeota archaeon UBA242 | reverse complement strand
GCTCTGTTTGAACGAGTTGTATTGTGGTCTTGCGCTTTATCATTGCCTGAATCATCACCTCTTGATTTAGTTTTAGCCATCGGTGGTGGTGCAGGGACAAAGGGTTCTTCTGTTGACCCATCAAGTTCTGTCTCCTCAAGTTCCGTTTCATCCCATATTTTCTCAATACGGGCCTCTCCAGCGAGATCTAAATCATCGCTACCTCTCTTGCCAAGAACATACAAACTTATGACGGTAATCGCAACAATTGCGATTAAAATCACCTTGGCTTTTTGTTGAGTCTCTTCGCTCGAAACTGATTCGACATCGGTTGAAGTATCGCTGCCATCGTCAACTGGTGGAGCTACAGTACAAGGAGGAGCAGTTCCGTCATCACAAAGTGTAATTCCGCCAGTATTGTCAGTTCCGTCAGTATTGTCAGTTCCGTCAGTATTGTCAGTACCGTCCGAGTTTCCTCCGGTATTGTCAGTACCGCCAGAATTAGTTTCGTCGTCAGGAAGGACAACATTGGCTCCAGTCCGATCTCCATTATCATCCATTTGTATATCGTAATATGAGTAGAGCAAAGACAAATCTATGTGGGTATTAGCCCAAGATGAACGGTTGATGACATCGAAATATCGTTCATCACCTGTTGTGAAAATCGGGTCGACAGTCATACTCTTGAGATGTGAGACTCCATCGTTATAGTCGCCATCAAATGTCTTGTCAAGATAAGTTTGAACTTCCGCATCAGAACTCCATGATTCACCTTCTGGTGCAGACCAATGTTCACGAATGTCAGAGACATCATTGCGCATAGCCATTGCAAGCCCTGTTTCGATTTGTTGCCAAGTCTGAGAGCCATCAACGACTGAGGAGGATGTGATATCTATGGCTTTGGACACTCCGCCACCAGTAATCGGTTCCCAATCATCGCCTTTCAATTGCGTCATGATGTCTTGGTCACCAAACAAAGCCTTACCTTGAACTATTGTCAAACGGACATCAGCATCAATAGCTTCGATTAAATTGCGGTAAGGGTCATCGTGGAATGTGTCCATGACTACCATGTCAGCGACCATTCCTGCTTTGATTTGTCCGACATGATTTTGCCATTTTGCTGCTGCTGCAGGATTGGTTGTAACCATCTCTGCTAACTCGAAATTGGTGAAATGATTATCCATCACTTTACTGTTCCAAAGGTCTGCGACCTTCAATTCATGTAGGTTTGATTTCGAACCACTTGGACCCCAATCAGGTGCAATAGAGATTTTGACACCAGCATTATCGGCTGCACGTACATCGGTGGTATTACCGTAAAGCAAGAGATTTGACAGCGGGGACCAGACAAGGTTTGAATCGATTGCAGCCATTTCTGCAAATTGCGACGGTATTAGTGCAGTGCCATGAATCACCACAGTAGGTTGTTGAAGAAGTCCTTTGCTACTGAGCAGGTCAAATTCATCCCGGCTTGTTTGATCAACACCCTCAGCGAGATGGATGAACCATGCTTCTAGGTCTCCATCGGCCATATCATTAATTTTACCCTGAGAGTTATAGGTTGATTTGTACCATTCGCAAACAGCACAAGTTACAATCTTATCTTGTCCAAAGTTGTAGAGTTCTACATTTCTTGACAAGGTACTGTCCCATGCATCGTCTCCAGATGGAGAGCCTTGAACGGCGGTGACTCCACCGGCGATGGCTTGGACTTCAGCGTACTTCATTTGCTCAGAAGCCATTCCCCATCGAGTATTGCTCTGAACATTGCCTTTCATCCAAGTAATACTTGGGCCATAATCGTAGTTGTCGCCCCATTGTCCACGGTTGGTGTATCCACCTTCAGCCGATTTTTGTTCATCGTTGAGATGGACTTCAAAATCCCAAAGAGGGATGTGATTATAGTGCAAGTGATTGTGTAAATCAATAAGCCCAGGATAGATAGTTCCATTGGTTTCAACAATAGGTACGCCGGTTAGGTCAACACCATTTGGTATTGCTGAACCAGTTGACCAAACACCAGTAATCATTCCATCACGAACCATGACGTTTCCTTGGTTGATGACACTGTTTTCTCCTTCCATAGTTACAACGCGTCCCTTGAGTAGGTAGGCATTATTGGAAGATGTTTCTGGAATATGATAGCAATTGACCATGTTAAGAGCGGTCTCAGATGCTTGGCCGCCAGGAGCCCAACCCGGTGTTGGGTCCACTTTTATCAAGTCACCATTCGCCTCTTCAATATAGGATTTACCGTACCATGAATCTTCACTAGGGAAGGACATTGAATCAACAGCAGTACCAGAACTATCACTGATGGTGACAGTGTCACCATCGTAGTAATCTAGCATTAGATCGGAATCTGCACTGAATACAGTTAATCGTCCATCAGCTGGTAAGACCGTGTTCCAAGCCAGTTGACAAGGAGGACTTCCACTGGTAAGTGATAGTTGCCAATTTGAAACATTTACTGGTGAAGAACCGGTATTCCACAGTTCAATGAATTGGTCGGAATATTTACCGTAATCACCATCGCCATTCCAGTCTACTGCTCCGTAGGCATTTTGTGAGGTCTCATTGGATACGAGGTTATTCGGACTGACCAATAATTCTGAGACTACAACCGTGCTTTCACGGCCGGCAGTAACTGGTGATTCATCGCTAGCAATGACTGACATCGCCGGTACGAGCATGATGACGAGAACGATAATGGCGGGTAATTGTTTGATGCGCATGGATAATCCTCGTAGCGATAGCACATGAACTAGTCGGAACATGCCCTTGGCAAGATATTTCAGCGGAATCTAAGCAACACTAGGTTTGAAGAACCCCAGCCCTTGGCAATTAGATATGGCAGTAGTCGATGTTACCGAACCAGAATTCGCTGGAATAATTGAAAATAATGAACTTGTAATCCTAGATTTCTGGGCAGAGTGGTGCGGCCCTTGTAAGGCATATGGACCAGTTTTCAAGCGTGTATCAGAAGACCACCCAGAAGTTGTTTTTGCAAAAATTAATACTGAACAAGAGCAAGCATTATCACAATCATTTGGAATACGTTCAATTCCAACAACCATCGCATTTAAGCAAGGAATTGGTGTATTTATGATGCCAGGTGCATTACCTGAAAAGGATTTGAGAGAATTGGTTACCAAGTTAAATGAAATTGATATGGATGAAGTTCGGGCACAAATTACAGCCGATGAAAAGGCTGGCGAAGCGGGTGAAGATTCACAATAATGTTTTACTCCAACAAACCAACAATTCAAAACCAAGCGAAGATGCCCAAAGGGCATGGACAAGCGCCCATTACTCATTACGCTACTATTTATTAGCAGCATGTTTGCTGGATGTTTCGGCAATGATGTCATTGATAATGAGGACACAGAGTCTGATTACGATGTTTATCCTGATCCTTGGCAACGCGCTGACATAGATTATTCTGTCAATTCAGATTTTTCTAGAGTAACTATTAATGGAACATTTGGTATTGACGAAGTTCGTTCAGTATTCGTACCAGTTCCTTCAATCACTCTTGCCGATGGCGGTGCAGGTGCTACTGGCTCTGCAGAAGTTCACCTTGGGCTTTGGTTACCGGTCATAGAGGGCTGTGATTGGGAACTTGCTGAACTTCCCGAACAGTGTCATGTACCAGTGATTTCTGAGATTGGACCATATTATTCTGACGGAGATGTCGATGCATTAACCCCTGCTGATAGATTGGGTAGATTTCTAATTGAGAATTATGTTCCATATGGATATGGTGTTGCTCAAGTATCTGTTTTTGGTACTGGAGAATCAAATCATTGCATGGACTTGATGGGAACTGATGAGCAGCGTGGAATTGATGCTGCAGTCACTTGGCTTGGTTCACAACCTTGGTCAAATGGTAAAGTTGGAATTATTGGAAAGTCATATGATGGCTCAACCCCTTGGCAAGCAGCAACATTTGGAAATGAATTTCTTGCAACTATCGTTCCTATGTCTGGATTGATTGGAGTTCATGATTTAATGTGGAGAAATGGAAGCATGGAAGCCCGTGGCATGATTATGCACAATGGTGTCTATGGCTCATTTGGTGTTGATGGGGATGCGGAAGATTCACAAAATATGTGTGAAGGCTATGTTCAAGGATATGCGATGGGTCCAGCGGCTTATCTAAGTGGAGGAATGGTTGATTATGCCGGTAATGATTACTGGACGAGTCGTTCATTCTTAGATCGTGTTGTAGAAAATTACAACGGCTCAGTATACGTCATACAGGGAATGCAGGATTGGAA
>DAJY01000026.1:17844-22824 GCA_002499015.1 Euryarchaeota archaeon UBA242 | reverse complement strand
TTTATGTGCTGTACTGCGCCTTTCGTTGCATCATTCCACTCTTGGGAGAAGGGTTTACCCCAAATAATTAATCCCGGGCCATAGTTTCTCACATATTTATTCATCTGGTCGCAAATTTTTCCGATCTTCGCATCGGGAGATAGTGCTGGATCTACAAAATGCTTCTTTGCATCTATCCAATGTATTGCTGCTCCTCCTTCGCATAATTGGATTGGCCTTTCTAGCAGAATATCTGGGGTCATGTATTGCTTAATTATTCTCCCCCCATAGCGTTGATTAACACGCTCCGTCATTTCTGTTTGAGTGAGAAAATTCACACCTATGTGACAGCCCTTAAGCCATTTCTCCGCCTTCTTTTCATACATCATACCTCCTTTAAATTTACGAAAACTGTATTCTTTAGAAATAAGTTTAGGTTTTTCAATCGCACAAGCGCATACTAACATTCTTGCATCGTCGAATACTTCTTGTGGGATTTTTTTACCAAGAAGGTGTTTATAATCTTCTTCGTATTTTTTCGACATATCTTCAGGAATTATATCTTTTTTCCACCATTTTTCGAACTTTTCGGGCAAAGCATTGAGAAGAAGAGCGATGGTTATTACTTGTTTGCGAATCTTGCTGTTATTATTTTGTTCATTTGTGAATAGACTGTGAATTTCAACCTTCGCTTCGGAATTCAGCGAAGATGGTCCAATTAGTTGAATCACTTGAGTCCATATTTCCAAACTTTCATCTATGTGATCACCATTGTCATTCAAGGATTGCACGAAATATCCATAATTCTCATCTGTTAACACATCACATATTGAAATCGGTGATACAATGTGATTGATTACAGACTCTATTTCTGATTCCAAAAGATTATGCTCTTCCTTTAATATTTTAATCATAGAGATAATCGGGTCAGGTTCTTCTCGCATCATAATTCTCATATCTGCTAATATTACTTCGCCATTTTCAATAACGGGTAAATTATTTTCCTCAGCCATTACATCAGTTTCCGGTAGTTCTGAACTCTCGGCAGGTAAACCTTGTTCGATAATGGAGAGATTAAGTTCTTCTTCAGTCACAATTTCCGATTCATCAATAGTGGTCTCAATTGAGATTTCGGTTATAGTTTGAACCACAGTTTGCTCTTCTTCAATAATTTCTTCAGGTTCATCTCTATTTATTTCGGTTGCTAATTTTATTTTACGGTTACTTTCACTAGCAGTTTCCAACTTACCAATCTTAGTTTCTAATCGTTTAACACGAGGTTGAAGTTGTTGTGATGTTTTACTCTGGATTGAGATTATTGACCACAATGATCTAAATATTTTCGCCCATATGCCCTGTTTCTTTTTCTCAAATGAGTTTTCAACTCGTTGTAATTCAGCATGATATCTCTTGGCCGAACTAATTTTTTCTCTTTCTTCTTGCTGTTTTTGCAATTCGATTGCAGCCAAAGAGGTTAGCGACAATAATCGATTTAAGAAGAAATATCTTAATGCTAATTTTAGAATAGCATTTACGATAGTACAAAATAAAATAAAAACTAAAGATATCTCATCTAATAGTAATTTTTTTACTAATCTGGTTGTTGAAGATATTGAAATACTTGTGGACAAAAAACCTTCTGAACCAGTTGTTGAAACACCTATAACTAAAAATGAAGATACTATTTCGATAACAAATGAAATGGAGAGTCTCTGGAAAAAAGGAAAAGAAAGATTAAAAGAGGAAATACTGGAGATTGAAAATCGAGCTGATTTAACAAATGAACAAAAGGTTGAAAGTATAATTAAGAAGTTCTCTGTAGTATGTGCAACAATAGCTATTCAGCCTATTCCTTTTGCCGATATTTTTATTCTGACGCCTATTCAAGCATATATGGGTAGTAGAATTGCAGCAATAAGAGGTCTAAAAATTGAAGTACAAGAAGTGTTAGTAATTCTAAAAGAAATTGCTAGAGTAATAGGCTTAGGATTATTAGCGCAACAAATTGTTACAGGCTGAAACTTTTAAGATTCAGATTGACTATATCGCAATTCTACAGCACTTAATATTGATTCTAACATTTGAGAATAATCCATTCCACCAATGCTGCTCATTTTAGATAAATGACCATCCCAACACCACCCTGGATTTGGGTTCACTTCGAGAATTTTAGGCTCTCCATTCGCATTCATCCTCCAATCGAATCGGCAATAATCTCTGCAATTCAGTCTTTCAAAAAGTTTAAGGCTGTGGTTTACCAATTCTTCTTCGGTACTTGTAGGAATGGATGCTGGTATAGATTTTAATGTTTTCATATACGGTGAGTCTGTCAACCATTTAGCTTCATAGCCACAAATTTTCGGAAGTCCCTCTGGCAATTCCGAAAAATCTTCCTCTATAATTGGGAGGACAGTGTAATTTTGAATATTCCCAATAATACCAACTGATAATTCTGCTCCAGTTAAGAATTCTTCCACTAATATTGGTTTAGAGTATCCAAATTGTGACCTTATTCTAATAATAGCATCCGCCAATTCTTCAATTGTATACGCCACATTTTTTTGAGTAATTCCGAAGCTGGAATCACCAAAATTAGGTTTTGCAATGACGGGAAACGGAATGTTGAGTTCAAATAAATTTTCATCTGCTGTTATCATAAAAGCATCTGCAACAGGTACGCCTATTTCAGTAGCTATTCCTCTGATGAGGGACTTGTCATAACAATATGCCAATGTCTGAGGATTAGAACCCGAATATGGAATTTTTGCTATCTCTAAAAGTGCAGGGACATGCAATTCTTTAACTGCATCATTTTCAAAGCCTTCATCACATAGATTAAATACAAAATCTATTTTTCCTTGGATTTTTTGCAGATCAGAAACTAAGTTTTTATGATTATTGAGATAGGTGAATTTATATTTATCCAACTTGCTTAATGCAATTTTAAGTTTGTCAATAGTGTCAAAATCATCTGAATCAAAAACAGCGTCTGGTTTAATTACATCTTTGAGTGTAGGGTCACCCATAATAACGGTTACGTTTTTAACTGCCTTTTTAAGTTTTTTAGGTGTCCATTCTTTTACCGATTTAGCGGTAAGGATGAATCTGTTTTCCATCATTCCCAGATCCTGATTACGCAGAGACTCGGAACTAATATTTCCATGAAAAGTCACCTCTTTAAAGTTTACCTTTTTGAGCAGTTCGATTAAGTCTTCTTTTGCATATAATCTTTCTGCATAAAATTGGTCAACAATTACGCCTTTTTCTGTGTGGGTTATGATCTCTCTGGAAATAAGCCTCTGATTATCGGCAGCCATTGTTCTTTCTCTACAAACAAAATGCTTTTGATCTATCCATTCCCAACTCCTTGGGGTGTAATTATTTCTTAAAAAATCACCATCGGCAATTTCCATTAAGAGTAGTCCACCAGGTTTTAATACCCTGAATATTTCATTTAGAATTTTTGTATCATCATCAACTGTCTCAAAATATCCAAAGCTATTACCAAGATTAGTTACAAAATCAAAAGTATCTGCTGGATACGGTAATTTCCTTGCATCTCCTTCCTTTAAATTAATAGATAATCCTTTTTTCTTGGAAATATTTTTGGCTCTTTGAATTAAATAGCGAGAACGGTCCAAGCCATAAAGATTATAATTCTGTCGGCTCTGTAATTCTATTAAATGTCGTCCTTGTCCACACGCCAAGTCTAAAAGCGTTTCCCCCTCTTTGATATTAAGTATTTCCTGGAATAGGTCAACTTCTGTTTTGGTAATTTGGTTGTCTTCTACTACATCTGCATCAGTTTTCAGATACATAGAATTGAAAATTCTCTTCCACCAATCGGGTTGCAAATGTTGCTCAAGGTTTGATATTGGTCCAATCGTTTTATTGGAAACCATTTTTTTGTCACTTTTTTTACCACGTTTAATGGGTGTTTTCCGCGACCGGTTCGGATTGCTCACAACAATGCTTCAACCCGACACTATTTGATTTTAAGCCAATTAACCCCAAATCGGGTGATGGGAATTATCGCTAGTCGGGTAGTAAATATGAAAATTATTATCTATCAAGCGGGCGATAGATAATTGAGGTATTGTAAAGTGGGCGGAACATGCGTGTAATGGCTTTGCTACTCAGCACCCTGATGATTTCGTTCACATTAGCTGGATGTTTACAGGGTGATGCCCCTATTGCTCCGTCTACTGAAAAGTCGGAAGGCGATGGTAGGACTTTCGTAACAGGGCCGGATGGAATGGCTGTTGATGAAGAACCATTAAGTCTTAATTTCACATTCAGTGATGTAGGTGAAACTGGTAAGGAGCCTAGTATTGGAATTACTTCTGGCGGATGTATGTTTTTCATAGCCATGGAAAAACCGATGCGCTCATGTGATAATGGTGATAGTTGGACCAATGTTGCCGATATTACTCAAGCACCATTCACTAGCGACCCATATGGATGGGTCGACCCTGTTACAGATCGTATTTTCAATATCCATATGATGGGATTGGAATCTACTTGGATTGGATGGTCGGATAACGATGGAGAATCATGGATGGGTAATCCTCACGATTCAGGAACTACACCACTCAATGACCACATCAAGTTGGCAACTGGGCCGTGGGTCGATGAGGGCTTGTATGGCCCGATTGGACAACTAAATCCAACATACGAAACCGCTGTTTATTTTTGTTTTAACAAACTTGCAGGAATCTCATGCTTCACTAGTTTTGATGGTGGAGCATCATTTGAAGTCGGAGGGAATATAGTCGGTCTTGCATCTACCAATGGAGGATTGCATGGAGCGATTACAACCGCACCCGATGGTACAGTTTATGTCACACCCCGAGTAGAAACTCCAACACTGATTTTCTCTAAAGACAACGGATTAACTTGGGATGAAAGAGAAATGGGGACTGATGTCGGCACACCTAATCCTCGTAAAAACTCTGAAGTTGCAACAGATAGTGAATCCAATGCATATCATATTTGGACCGG
>DAJY01000026.1:0-17662 GCA_002499015.1 Euryarchaeota archaeon UBA242 | reverse complement strand
CTGGCAATGGGCATACTGCTCCTGCTGGTGTTCACTATTACCTCTATGTAACTTACAGTCTAAATGCACTGGATGAGACTCCAACTTTCCATACTCAAAGACTCTCTGATGACCCAGTACAAATTGGCGCTATGTGCCTTAACAGTGGAGATTGTCGTACTGATGAAGGAGGGTCTAATCGTAATCTATTGGATTTCAATGACCTAACCATTGACTTAGATGGACGAGTTTACATCGCTTTTGCCGATGGTTGTATTGATGCCTGTGCAACAAGTCCCGACCCTCAACCTGCAGATTCTAGAGCAGGACGAGGTTCTGTTTACTTCTTGAATTCGGGCCCGAGTCTATATGTGAGCAATGGTGAATTGAGCGGTTTCTCTTCTGAATCGGTTTCTCTTAGCGATAAACCAGTAACACTGCTAGCAGAGCAGAGCAGACCTAATGAACGCAAAGTTGAGATGGAATAAGAGATTGAAATCAATATCTTGTAGTATTTCCACTAGCCTTGTCTGTTATTGTTCTCCAGATTCTCTTTAGTGGGTCATAATAACGGTCGACAACTCTTTCCTTTAGAGGAATAATAGCATTGTCTGTGATGTTGATTCCTGCTGGACAAACATCTGTACAACACTTTGTGATATTACAATAAGCGATACCAAACTCATCTTTAACTTCAGGAATACGGTCCTCTTGGTCCATTGGATGCATCTCAAAGTTAGCCAGACGAACCATTGTTCTCGGTCCTCCAAAGACATCGAATTTTTTGTATTCTCTCAGAACATGACAAGTATCTTGACAGATATAACATTCAATACACATTCTAAATTCTTGAGCACGCTTTGCTTCGAATTGACTGAATTTCCAATCAACTTCATCTGGTCCTTTGATTGGAGCAACCGCTTTAGCCATCTCATAATTCCAAGAAACATCGGTTACAAGATCTTTGACATGCGGGAAGGTTTTCATTGGCCGTACAGTAATTACTTCATCTTCGGGAGTCTCTTCAATAATATCGCTCATTCTAGTCATGCACATTAAACGAGCCTTACCATTAATTTCAGCACTACATGAACCACACTTGCCAGCTTTACAATTCCAGCGGCATGAAAGGTCAGGCTCTTGCTCATGTTGAATACGGTGAATACAATCGAGAAGAACCATGCCTTCATCCAATTCAATTTCATATTCTTTTAATTCGCCTTCGCCTTCTTCGCCTCGGAAAACTCTTAATTTTATATCGCTCATAATCAGGCCTCCTTCTTTGAACGGTCAAGTAATTGTTCTAATTCTTCAGGTGGTTGAGATAACTCTTCTTGACGGATTTTGATTTCAGAACCATCTTTCCAAACTACATTTGTTGTGTGACTCCACATACCAGTATCTGGTTCAGGGAAGTCATCACGAGTATGACCACCACGGCTTTCAGTACGAGTCAGGGCAGCAAGTGTACAAACGGAAGAAATTTCGACCATATTTTGTAAATCTAAGGCTTGATGCCACCCCGAATTGTAAACCATTGATTTTCCAGAACTTGTATTTTGAATTCTCTTTCTGAAATCATTGAGATCTGTTAATGCGCTTTTTAACTCAGACTCAGTTCTAATGATACCAACCTTGGCTTGCATCATATCCCGTAATTCATCATATACGCGACCTGGGTTTTCACCGTCTTCTCTATTCAAAGGTTCTAAGTTTGCTTTGATAGCACTTTCTATTTGCTTTGTATCAAGTTTAGGTTGCTCAATATCAGTTGAACGCTTTGCAGCATATTCTCCAGCTCTCTTACCAAATACGATTAGGTCTGAAAGGGAATTTCCACCAAGACGGTTTGCACCATGCAGACCACTAGCAACTTCTCCAGCAGCGTATAAACCACTAATTGTTGATTCTTGTGATTCAGCATCAACTCTAACTCCACCCATTACATAGTGTGCAGTTGGACCAACTTCCATTGGTTCCTTAGTGATGTCAACACCAGCAAGTTCTCTAAATTGGTGGTGCATGCTTGGAAGTTTTTCGATAATTTCTTCAGCAGTACGTTGATTTGCAATGTCTAGATAGGCTCCGCCATGAGTTGAACCTCGACCTTCAGCAACTTCTTTGTTGATCGCCTTAGCAACAACGTCTCGAGTAAGTAATTCTGGAGGGCGTCTTGCCGTTGCCTTTTCACCAGCAACAACTTGTCGGACCCATTCTGTAGCCTCTTCTTCGGTTTCAGCGTGGTCGCCTTTGAACATTTCAGGGACATTGTCAAACATGAATCTCTTTCCTTCAGAATTACGCAGAACACCACCTTCACCACGTACACCTTCCGTGACCAATATGCCTCTCACACTCGGAGGCCAAACCATTCCAGTTGGATGGAATTGAACGAATTCCATATCGATTAATTCGGCTCCAGCATTGAGAGCAAGTGCGTGTCCATCTCCAGTATATTCCCAAGAACCAGAACAAACAGACCAGCATCGAGTAATACCACCAGTAGCCAAAATAGTTGATTTTGCAGAATAAGCATGCATTGCTCCATCAACTCTATTGTAAGCAACACAACCGATACAGGTTCCGTCATCATCTTGCATTAGATGGCTTGCTGTATATTCCATGAATATATCAATACCGGAATGAATTCCTTTTTCCTGTAGAGTTCTAATTATTTCTAAACCAGTTGAATCAGCAACGTGGGCCAAACGTGGGTAAGTATGCCCACCAAAGTTTCGCTGATTGATTAGTCCGTCTGGAGTTCTATCAAAGATAGCACCCCATTGTTCAAGTTCACGAATTCGATCAGCAGATTCTTGAGCATGAATTTGTGCCATGCGCCAATTGTTGAGGTATTTTCCACCCTTCATCGTATCTTTGAAGTGGACTTTCCAACCATCGCGGTCATCCGCATTTCCTAGGGCAGCAGCAGCGCCACCTTCAGCCATAACAGTGTGTGCCTTACCCAATAGGGACTTGCAAATAATTGCAGTTTTAGCACCGCTACGAGCCGCTTCAATGGCTGCTCTTAATCCAGCGCCTCCAGCACCTATGACGATTACATCGTAATCATGTGTCTCGTAATCACTCATTCAAAGACCTCCTAAAAGAACGATATCAGTCCACCAGCCTTCTGTGCAAGCATAGATGTAGAAATCGGAAAACATAACCCAGAATAGAGAATAAATTGCCCAATTGCCATGGTTCTTGTTTAGTTTAGTACAACTCTTCCAGCATGCTTCAGCAACCGCACCGCCTCCATTGCGGAAACGGTTTCTAATTCCACCTATTGCATGTCGGAAAGAATGGCAGCCGAGTGTATATCCTCCGAGCATTATTACATTCATCATGAGAACAAGAGTTCCTACTGACACTCCATAGGAAGTAGCACTCCCAGCAGCATGGAATTGTGTTGCCAGTAATACGTCGTAAGAGAGAACGAAAAGATAAGCGACTGCAAGATACATGAAGTAACGATGAAGATTTTGGAATAAGAAAAGTCTACTCTCTCCTTTGTAATCACCAAATGGTGTACTTACTGCACATGCTGCAGGGCTTACCATAAATGAGCGGTAGTATGCCTTACGATAATAGTAGCAAGTACCACGGAATCCAGCAGGAATAATCAATATGAACATTGCTGGACTCATCCACCAAAGGCTTTCAGGAACCCAAGAACCAAGACCATCTTGGCCAGGAACTACCAGTGGAGAAAACAAAGGTGAAAGGACGTGGCTACCATTGGACTCAATAGCCATTGTTTGATTTCCAGCAGATCTTCCGAACTCTTCAAAAATCCAAAAATCCGCTTCCATGAATCCGCGCCATGTAGCATACATGACAGCAATCCCGAGATAGATTGCCATAGCCAGCGGAGACTTCCACCAATCGTCAATACGATCTGTTTTTCCTAATCCTCTTTCCATCGGCAGATGTCTTGCTTCAACCACAACAATTCCCCTATAAGTAGCCCTAGAGACTTAGGCTTTTGATAATATGCTTATGCCCATTAGAACAGAGGCTAACGATTGCAAGGTTTTCAACCGAGAGCGGAGTAGTCGACATCGGCCTCGACCAATTCGATTTCTTCAACATCCATTTGAGCCAGTTGTAATTTTCCAGATAACTCGTCATTGACCGCATGCCAATAAGAATATGCTTCAATAACCCAAATTCCAGATTCACGAGTTCCATTACCGCTACCCTTTACACCACCGAAGGGCAAGTGTGCTTCTGCCCCAGTAGTTGAATTGTTAATTCCAGTCATTCCAGCCTTAATTCCAATCTTGAAACGATATGCTTCCAATCTATCATTGGTGTAAATTGCAGAAGATAGACCGTATGGGCTAGCGTTTGCCAAATGTAATCCGTGCTCGAAATCATTTGCTTTACAGATTGTAACAGCAGGTCCGAAGACCTCTTCGTTGAAACATTCCATGCCCTCTGTAACATTATCAAAAACGTGTGGCCACATGAAAACACCTTCTGTAGCATCGCCAAGGAAGTTTTCAGGCTTGTTATCGTTACTGATTCTACCCTTGCCCCAAATTTGGCGGGCTCCAGATGCATTACACATCTCAACTCCGATTAGGAAATCCTTAGCATATTTCTCAGATAGCATAGGTCCGTACAATACTCCTTCTTGGTGAAGGGAATCGCCGATTGTAGTACTCTTTACCTTGGCCATGAATTTTTCCATAAATTCATCGTAAATATCCTTGTGCAGAATCAGATTTCCAAGACTTGTACATCTTTGTCCAGCGGTTCCAAATCCACCCCAATATGCACCTTCAACAGCATTGTCAATATTTGCACTAGGCATTACTAATAGTGGATTCTTACCACCTAATTCAAGAGATGCGGATACTAGATTGCGACCACATACTTCGCCGATCATCTTTCCAACAGCAGTTGAACCGGTGAATGAGATTTTGTTGACCCTTCCTTCATCTACTGCATCGACTAAATATTGACCAGTGGTTGAACCCTTACCATGAACTAAGTTGATAACTCCATCAGGTAAACCTGATTCATGCATAATTCGAGCAAGAGCAAAGGAGAGGAGAGGAGCATCTTGCGGACTCTTCCAAACACAGGTATTGCCGCACATGATAGCAGGGATCATTTTCCAGAAAGGAACTGCAGCAGGGAAATTGCAAGCATTGATAATTCCACAAACTCCAAGGGGTCTTCGGTAGGTGAACAATTCTTTGTCAGGTAGTTCTGAGTTGACGGTTTGGCCGTATAATCTTCTTCCTTCGGATTGGAAAAAATGACAGGTATCAATCGCTTCTTGGACTGAACCAGCAGATTCTTTCAATGTTTTTCCAATTTCTCTCGTCTCTAAAGCGACGATAGCATCTTTGTGTTCCATTAGCAATCTCCCCATATTACCAATTATTTGGCCACGGGTAGGTGCAGGAGTTGCCGCCCATCCAGGGAAGGCAGCATGTGCAGCATCCAAAGCAGCGTTTACATCAGCTTTAGTCGATAGAGGGAACTCTCCAAGAGTGTCTGCCAATATTGCTGGGTTTATGGAAGTGAAAGTTGCCCCATCACTCGATGAAGTTAATTGCCCATTGATGATGTTGTAACCCTTTACCATAGGTTTTCCATGAGGGTTTTCAGTTGATAAAATCTCAAATCCTGTTTCTAATACATGAACCATATTGTTGGCCATCGGCGATGGCTTATTGAATATGACTATATAATTTGCAATATTTTCCGGTCAAAAAAGCAAAGTGAAGAATGTGAGAGTTTAAGGTGGTTCGCATAAACAGAGAGGTTCGTTGAGGGTGGTCGGAAGTGTCTTTGTATACTGTCGGCGCGCTTGAAACAGTATGGTGATTAACTATGGCGGAAAAAAAGGATTCAATTACATTACGCGTTTCAAAAGCAATACCATCTGATGTTGCTCACGGCAGAGCTCGTATTTCTGGTGGAAACGCACTTGGGCTAAAACCAGGCGATATCGTTGAAATCAAGGGTGAAGAGCGTTCTACCGGTGCAATTTATTGGCGAAGCAGACCTGAAGATGAAAAGATGGATTTAATTCGTGTCGATGGAATGGTTAGAAAAAATGCAGGAGTCAGTTTAGGCGATTCGGTAACAGTTTCCAAAGTCGAGGCAAAGGACTGTATCAAATTGACCCTTTCCCCAGTGATGGCGAATAAACAGAAGGTTAAATTTGGTCATGGAATTGAAGGTTTTGCTCGCAGAGGATTATCCAAGCGCCCAGTCGTGAAAGGTGATAGAATTTTTATTCCAGGAATGACAATGTTCGCTGAAGCACTTCCCTTTGCTGTATTGAGTACAACTCCAAAGGGTATTGTTAAGGTTACACTTGAAACTGAGATTGTCATCAAAGATGAACCGCTGGAGGCTGAAGATGTTGGCCAGACCGGAGGGATCACCTATGAGGACGTTGGAGGTATCGGCCAACAATTGCTGAAGGTTAGAGAGATGATTGAATTGCCTCTAAAGCACCCTGAGTTATTCCGTCGTTTGGGAATTGACCCTCCAAAAGGAGTTCTATTGCACGGACCTCCGGGTACAGGGAAAACCATGATTGCAAAGGCGGTTGCCAATGAAGTAAACGCACATTTCAAGATTATCAACGGGCCTGAAATTATCTCCAAGTATTACGGTGAATCTGAAAAACAACTACGTGAGATATTTGATGAAGCAAGTGAAAATGCACCAGCGATTATTTTCATTGACGAAATAGATTCAATCTGTCCTAAAAGAGAAGAGGTTAGCGGTGAAGTAGAAAGAAGAGTCGTTGCTCAGATGCTTACTCTAATGGATGGTATGCAAGGGCGAGATAATGTCGTCGTTATCGGTGCAACAAATCGTAGAGATGCATTGGACCCAGCACTTAGGAGACCAGGGCGTTTTGATAGAGAAATTGAGATAGGCGTTCCAGATAGAGATGGTCGAAACGAGATAATGGATGTTCACACTCGCGGAATGCCAATTTCAGAAGATTTTGATGTAAATTGGATTCTAGACAATACATATGGTTTCGTTGGAGCAGATCTTGCAGCTTTAGTTCGTGAATCAGCAATGCTTGCACTACGTCGCTATTTACCAGAAATGGATTTGGAGGAAGAGACTATTCCACCAGAGGTTTTGGAAAAGATGGAAGTTAGAATGAATGATTTCAAAGGCGCAATCAAAGACATAGAACCTTCCGCATTGCGTGAGATATATGTTGAAATTCCTAAAGTTACTTGGGATGAAGTAGGCGGTCTTGAAGAGGTTAAAGATAGGCTCAAGGAATCGGTTGAATGGCCACTAACCAAGCCAGAAGAGTTCAAGCACTTTGGAATAAAGCCACCTCGTGGTATAGTTCTATTCGGTGCGCCAGGTACTGGAAAAACATTACTCGCTAAGGCAATTGCAAACGAAGCCAAAGCGAATTTTATCAGTATTAAAGGTCCTGAAATGATTTCAAAGTGGGTCGGAGAATCAGAACGTGCAATCCGAGAAATTTTCAAGAAAGCCAAGCAATCAGCACCTGCAATTATCTTCTTAGATGAATTCGAATCAATTGCCAGCATGCGTTCAGGTTCTTCGGAAGGAAGTGATGTTTCAAATCGTGTAGTGAATCAATTATTGGCCAGCATGGATGGTGTTGAATCATTGGATGGAGTTATCGTCATCGCTGCAACAAATAGGCCGGAGATGATCGACCCTGCATTATTACGCAGTGGTCGTTTTGAGCGTGTATTACATATTCCGCCACCGGATTCTGAAGCAATAGAGAAAATCTTCAATATTCATGCCAGTGGAATGCCATTGGGTAAATTCTCTGTGAAGGACATTCTTGGTGGATTAGATGGATTCACTGGTGCTGATATTGAAGCAGTATGTCGTGAAGCAGCATTGATTGCAATGAGGGCCAATAAGAAGAAGGTAACCAAAGGGCACTTTGAGGAAGCAATTTCTCGTGTTCGTCCTACAGTTACCCCTGAGATGCTACAGTATTACCAAAAGATGGAGGAACGTTTGACTTCTGGGTTATCCAATATCAAGCGTAATCGTGGCAGTGGATTCGGCATGGAAACCATGTGATTGAACCACTTGGTGGCGACGCATTGAAGGAGTTCATCCCCCCGTTGTGATATTACGGAGCAAGTGAGGCATATGGCAATCTTTGGGCGAGAGTTAATTGGAAGAGAAGTTGTTGACTCTCACGGCGAAGTTCTCGGACAATTAATTGATATTGTTTTTGATAATCAGTTAGGGGCGTTAACAGAATTTCTAGTAAAAATTGGTACGGATCTTGATGCTAATTTACTACCTTGGTTTGCCAAGGATGGAATTGTAAGTGTGCCTGTGGCTGAAGTTTCAAGGATTGCAACCAAAGTCCATCTGACACGCTGAATCATCAATAAAAAGGCTGATTAAATATGTTTTTTAGCACTTTTAAAGCGTTATTAGGGAATGGTGGAGTTGAGCATTATTTTCTCAAGCGTGGGCAACCTTCTAAACCAATATGCTTCCATGGCTTTGTCGGAATTATGCTCTAGTAGGCGAGATTATGGTTGAACTTAGCAAATTGAATTATCGAAGACTAGGATTACAAGCCGCTTTTTGGTTTGTGATTTCTATGCTATTGATGACTATATTGCTAAATTTCGTTAACATCTCAAATACAAATCAATTATCAGCATATGATGATGATTGGAATGATATGTCGGCCTTTAGGGAAGATTTGAATGACATTGGAATTGAAACACGTTCATTGGTCTCATCGCCATTGTTATTGGCGGATATTGAAGATCCAAGAAATACTACATTCATCGTCGCTGGTGTAGAAAGAGATACACTCTCGCTACCTCAATTTGATGATGATGGATTTATCACAATCTCAACCGATGATGGTTATTCTCCTTCTGAAGTGGTAGCAATAGTAGAATTTGTTGAAGCCGGAGGAACGGCATTAATTTTAGAAGATTTTGGATTTGCAGGAACTATAGCTGAAGCATTCGGAGTGCGCTACAATGGTTACCAGTTATTTGATACAACTTATGCAACAGAACTTGATTTCAATTATATTTGGATGTGCGTACAGGAAAATCCGTGTGGAATGAATGGCACTGAAATAGACCTTAACACCGTTACACAACACGAAAGGTGGGGTGATGAAAACGGAGAAGGATCACATCCTTGTAAATCACTGGATGGAAATTCAATGACCTTAGAGGCTGCCGGAATTTGTGGTCATCACTGGAATAATGGTGTTGTAAATTTCGACCCATCTTACAAACTACTTCTAAACAATATCACTGGATTGGAAATAATACCTGGTGTTCAAGGAGCATTTCCAGAAGTTGCTATTCGTGCTGTTACAAGTAATGAGGCAACAGTCGATGTAAACGGAGATGGGGAAATTTGGGTTGGTAGTGAAGTTACAACCGAAACACCTGATTTGTGGGGTCAATTCAATCTCAGCATAGAAGCATGTGCTCGTTCGACTTGTGATCCAAATGATGGTGGAAAAATAATATTTGTCGCTGACGGTTCAGCCCTAATGAATGCAATGTATGACTATCAAGGATTCAATGATGGCAAGTATGGGGCTGTGAGTAAGTTCATTCCAGAAAATGACAACCGTAAGTGGGCATTGGATGTAATCGCTGAGTCTCTAATGAGTACAAAGATTGGCGAAGAGGGTCAGGCATCGGAAAATGCCATGGTAATCTTCGATGAATCAAGACACCCTCAAAATAAACTTCTCGCAGATTCGTATAACACGGTTTATTTCTTACTTGTATACTTTACAGGAGAAGGATTGGCTATGCTAATTCTGTTCCTGCTATTGTTTGTAGCATTTGAAGCAGTACTTATCAAAAAGCGTGACCCTGAGCCATGGATGCATGTATTCAGTATTATTTACTACGGCTTTGGAGATGCTAATAGGTATGTTTATTATTCTAAAGTAGAAAAGATACACCAAGTATTCCTGTCCAAAATACGTAATCAAAATGGATTGTCGAGGGAAGAGTTCCATGCTTTGCCCGCAAGAGAATTAGTGGGTCTAATCAATGACCCTGTGCTTGCTAAATTTGCAATTGACTCAAATAGTAAATATTCATTAGAACAAACCGTTGCTTTGGTAAAAAGAATCAAGGCTTGGGGTAGAACTGAGGTGATTTGAATGTGGACACGTAAAGCAGCATTCACATTTACCGGAGGAATTGCCCTCATTCTGATTGGTATGATGATATCAAATCATCAAATGATGATTTTAGGATTTGCCTTTGTAGCATTCATTGTTGTCAATTCATGGATTTCTGGACATGGTGATGTCGAAGTTCAAAGAAAACTGAGTGCTGACAATTTGTACAAAGGCGACGATCTCTATGTTGAACTTCTAATCACTAATCGTAGTAACCGTAAGACTCAGTTGCTAGAAGTATACGATAATATTCCTCATGAAATGAAATTGCGTAGTGGCTTAAATCAGATGCGTTTGAACCTACGCCCTGGTGAAAGTGCTCGTATTCGTTATGTTCTAAGATGTCCACTACGTGGGCATTATTCTATTGGTCCGGTCTCACTTAGGGCCAAGAATACATTCAATCTAGGCGTTGAAGAAATGTATGTTGACCATCATTCAGACATAGTTATCTTCCCTCAAATAAAAGATATTGAAGAAGCATTCCTGCGTTCTCGCACACCTAAGATGTATACTGGTGCAACAACACTAAGAATTCCGGGTCAAGGTTCTGAATTCTATTCTTTGCGTGAGTATGTACCTGGAGACCCATTCAAGAATATTAATTGGAAGGCATATGCCCGTACTGGTGAATTAATGGTCAATGAAAAGTGTAGAGATGCAGTAACCGACTTGTACATATTACTCGATAGTAGAGATGTTGCACGAATTGGAACTGTTCTAAAAAATCCACTGGAAATGAGTTGTGTCTCGTCAGCAAGCCTAGCTTCATTCTTCTTGCATCGCAGAGATTCAGTTGCCTTGGCAATATATGGTGATGAACTTTCCTACTTACCTCCAGAAACAGGTGACAAGCAATATTTCAAGATTCTGAGTGCACTTGCGGGTGTAATTCCCAAAGGAAATATGCCTTTACAAGCAGTTACTAATTCTCTTAGTGGGAGATTCAGTAGAGGGTCTCCAGTATTCATCATTTCAAGTTGTGAAGGAGATGGAACAGTTCCCGCAGCAGTACGTGATTTAGTTGGACGAGGACACGAAGTTACAGTTCTAAGTCCATCTAGTATCGACTTTGAAAGATTGGTTTCAAGAATTCCAAGAATGTCATACGAAGTTCTAAAATTAGAAAGACAGAACCGTTTGACGACATTAGCAGGTTCTGGTGCACAGGTTATTGATTGGATGCCGGACATGGATTTGTCACAGGCATTAATGCAGGTTAGGGGGTACTGAAATGGCAAGTGAAGTCGATGTTCAGTCAGATGTCACAATGACAGATGGGGTTGGTGCCCGCACCCTTCACTTGAAATTGCTGAGAAAGCAATGGCAAATTCTAACCTTGCAAATATTAGCAACAGTTGCTCTGGTAGCGATGTATCTTGAAGTTGTTTCAACATATGTTGTTGGCTCTATTGACCACACCATGTTATTTGATTCAATTGAATTACTAATTGGCGACCAACTGCCATTAGGAGATTGGTTAACAGGTGAAGGTAGAGATGGCTTAGGTCGCTTCTTTGTCCCGCTTATACTTGGAATGTCTATTGGAGGTGGAATGGCCTTCTTAGCATTCCAAACACCACAAATGCAGCAGAGAATCAAACTTGGATTTATTATTACCTTGATTGTAATGTTAGTGGGACGTCTAATCCTTTCTTGGTTAACTGGAATGTTGTTTTCTTTTGATTTGCGTCTACCAAATGATTCAGAACTACAAACTCTTCAATGGCCACTATTGATGATAATGTCAATAATTATACTCTTCATTTATCTTCTACCAGTTATTATGGGGACCAGAGGAATTTGGGGATTAAGCCGTCGTTCAGTTGCTTGGGCAATAGGGTTCACTTTGATCTTCTTAGGAATACATGCAATTTTGACTTTCCCGCTTATCAAAGGACAACTCGGTTCATATGGAGCCCAATTCATAACACTTGAAAGTCAGGTGGGCTCTCCAACAATTGGACTACTCGGTTTCAAATTGGTTACTCAAGAGCAATTCAATTTGATTGCTATTGCAATTCTAATCATGGTCTTCCAAGAATCATCATACGGAGTAATTCGTTATCTTGAATATGCCTACCGCCTCCCAGAGTCTTGTAAAAGAGACCCAGAATATGTTAGACAGATGGATAATATGCTAAACGGTCATCTAAGACATACGATTGGATTCTTAGGATTGACAGCAATTGCAACGATGGTGGCATTAGGATTCCATAGTGTGCTATTGGAAATTGTTAGCAATAACACAGGTTCTCAATGGGCAGGTCAAGTTAGTGAATCGATTGAATTGACCCTAACCTATGGCCTGGTAATCTCAGCATTGATGTTCTTATCATTGATGGCAGTGATGCGCTTCTTCATCCCTTGGCAGAGAGTCTGGGGTCTAATTCAGTCACGTTTACCAAATAACGAAACAGCACAAGATAACAAAGAGTTCATACGAATTGATGTTTGATATCAATCACTGTGAATTGCTTGCATTACCCTGCCAATCAATTCAGATAGCATTAGTAATGATATTGGCAGTAATAACCATTCGGCGATAAAAACCAACCAATTCGGCGCACCTTGTGATTGGAATAAATCAGCAACATCTGAATGAAATAGATACATTGTAAGAATAACTGAAACAAGTATTAACCTTTCCAACCACATTGGAAAGTATCGACCTTGCTTTTCTTGACGACCAACAAGTGTTTCGCTCAATACAATTCCTCCTCGTTTACGACCAAAGCCGTGATCACATATCTAATCCGCTAAGCTTTGCTTCTAATGCAGATAGTGCAGGGTCGATTGCCAAATCCTTTGGTTCATTTCTATGATCCCATGCAGCATCTAGGCGTGCTAATTCTTCATCTAGCAATGCTCTTTCATCATCTTCATTGATAGTTCCAGTTTGGGGAAGAGCAGGTGCTTCAGGGGCAGCAATATATGTTGCAGTGGTACTTTCAGTTGAATCGCTTGGAGTGGGCATTTGCTGCCATCCATCATCATCTTCTGAGGAAGCCTCTGAAGTATTATCACTTACTTTTTTATCCAATGACACTGGAACCTCTCCTGCTAATGATGGTTCCATGTGAGAAATCATTTCTTCATTGACATTAAGACGCTGTGCAGCAGGCATGGTATTCCTCTCATAAGGTAACAATCCATCTCTTTGGAATTCCCATATGATACCATTCGGTCTACCATCGGCTAAACCACTGGCATCAAGTTGAGTAATTAACTCCTCAAGAACTCTTGCAGTTTCTTCTAATGCGATTGATTCTCCAGCATCTCTTTGATCAGCCTCTAAGTAAATGTCATCTAATGCGACACGAATCAATTTATGAGTAGCCTTTGCAATACTTGGTAATGCTTCAGGACGATTACAATTTGCTAACAGTGCTTCGATTTCATTCACAGGTGCGCCTAGTTTGGCTAATTGTTCAAGGACATTGCGTAGGCGTCGCAGCATTGTAATAGAACGGTCGAAATCTTCCAACAAATTCTCCAAATCAACAATAAGATGGCCAACTGTATCTCCTAATTGGTGTTCTAATCTCTGTTGTACTGACCAACGTGCTAATCCTCTTACCGCTCCAGCGGTTTGCGGAACTTGTCTTTCAAGCAGAGACATCACTTCATTTGAAAGTAGATGTCTCGGAGTAGTTGCTACATGGTCAACGGTTGACTGAATTACTTGTAATGCACGCTCTACTGCTCTATCGAGTAATGTCACTGAATATCCGAGTCCCCGTGCAGTTTCAAGGCGTGAAAGAACTGGTCCTAGTCCCTCAAAGGTTGAAGCATCATCCAATAATGCTTGAGCCAGAGGTTCGTCAGCGAGACGAGCACGGATTCTCTGCGCTTCCTGGATGTCCAGTAATGCTTCTTCATGTGCTTGACTCAAATCTTCAGCCTTATCTATCAATGATAGCAATTCAGCTTCACTCTGACCTTTACGACCTCCAAGGTCGCCTAGTTCTCGTAATATTTGGCGGCGCTCTTCCATTAATTCTCTTAGTTCTGCTTGCACTTGATTATATCGTGCCTCATCTTGAGCGAGACGGTTTCTACTTTCATCAGTTCTACGTCTACTGGCCTTTGCCTCACCATCAATTTCATCAAGGCTTGTATTTGCAACATGAATTCTCTCTTCTAATTGCATTACTTCGGCTTGAGCCCTTGCGTGGCGTTCACGCGTAATTTCAACTTGCTCTTGTAATACTCGAAGGCGGCGTTCATCATCATCTGCTTGCTGGCGGATTGTTGACAACCTTTCGCTCCCTTCATCTAATGAAGAATTTAATTCAGCCTCTTTTAGAGCCATATCTTGAATTGCATCTCTAAGAGACTCGCTAGATTTGGAATCCCCTAGGGCTTTAGCTAATTGACTTGCTCTTTCACTAACTTGATGCTCTAATTCATTCACTCTCTTTACCAAACGAAGCGCTCTAGATTCTGCACCTTCGCTCTTGGATACGGCTTGAGATAGATTAAGTTGCATGGAATTTAGAGATGAGTTGGCAGATTCCAAAGCAGATACCTGTTCACCAATACTTTCATTGGCATGTCTGGCAAGACCTTGAGCAGCAGTTTTTGCAGTTTGAGCCTCATTTAATTTGGCATTCAAGGAAGCATTACCTTTGGATAACTCATCAATTTCAATTTCCGCAGCCTCTAATCTTCTTCTCAGTCCAGCATCTATGGCTGCAACAGGTTCAGCTTCAATTTCAGGCAGGCCTTGTGAAATGTGATCAATAGTCGCCTTGAATTTTGCATTTGCTCTAGCCTTACGCAATTTATCTACACCTATTTCAAATCCGATTAAAAGGTTGATTTTTTGCATCAATATCTCCGTTCTTGATTTGGTACGAGTTCGGATTGTAGCGATTAAATCCCTAAAATCGGCGAGATTAAAATCATCAAGGTTACCACTTTCCCTTGATACGATTGTTCCCGTAGGTAACCGGTGTAATTTTAGGATTCGCTTGGAGTCAGTTAAATTCAACACAGCTTCTTCAAGAGAAGTATTATTTGGTGCAGAAATTGCCACTGGTATACCCTTCCTTAGTACAAGAGATACAGCAGTATTTTCGGTTATTCCCGATTTGAGATGACCAGTTACTTGTTCACTAACTGCAGCCCCAAGCATTGAAATTACTACATCAGGGCCTCCTTTTCCTTCACGCAGTACAAAACCGTCGGGTAATTTAGAACCCATCGCGCCAATACTTCCGATCTCTCCATCAAGAGCAGCAGTTGCAGCAGTAATTATTCTTGAATGGTCAGAATTTGCCTCAGTCCAAACGGCTATTGCAATTTCACCAGTTTGGGCAAGTAATAGCGCACCATCAATGGTGCGAAGTGTCCAATGACCTTCATTGGCTAAGCCTAGATTATTTGATAATGAACCATACTTTGCGATTCCTACTTGGACAGCAAGTTCCTCTGCCTCACCAGGTAATTCACCAACACTATCGATTAGCATACCAGAATCAACTGCAATAGCGCCACGAACCGTGACATTTTCACAAATTATGCGTAGAACGGATGAAAGATCACGTGATAGTAGCCGTTCAACAGAGTTTCCGCGAGGAATCAATCCCTGGCGATCAGCATTGAATTCAAAAGATTCGGGAATAATTTCTGCGACGCAGCCCAATCCTGCCATGGAGTATTGACTGCCTTCTAATCTGGCGCCAGCACTTTCGATTTCCTCCAGTCTTTCTTTTGCCTCATTACCAGCAAGTAGGTAATTACCAGTTTCATTTTCACAAATCCATGCGACGGTTCTTCCAGCACGGATTAAGCGATGGCCAGAAGGAGTTTTCCTTTTTCCTAGCCATGTGGTGATTATTCCATGGTCAAATAACTGTATAGAACCTGCCTCAACAGATATTTTTTCTTTGATAGGCTTTCCAATTGGTAGGTCAAACATAGGTATCAACTCATTTGTGTTGTCGCAATAATACGACGGTCTCGGTCCAAAGCATGGCGCCATCTAGCAAGAAGACCACCCTTTCCACTTAGCACTACGATGCGGTTTGGAGATGCGATGTCTATCATCATTCTCTCACTCCCCTCGCACCAAATTTCAAACACATCGCCAATTTTAGTGGCGTATGCGCATTCCAATGCAGCAGTTGTAATCTTAATCGCCTTGTCCAAAGGTGGCAATATACCTTCATTTCCGACACTTGCCAACAAACGGCCGTTATCATCAATTAGCATGGCTTGTTCAACCCCTTCAATTAGAAGCAAACCGGCAAGAACTCGTTGTAGCATGTATGCTCAATTTCGTTGTCAGCGTTGTAGCCTTCAAGAACCTTTGCGTTTCCATCCCCCTAAAGGGGGATTTACAGACCCAAATTAAATTTCCAACTGCAAAATAAGCGAAATTCAATCGCGGAACAGTTAGAATGCCCTATTTTCCGCGTAATACAGAGGATAATTTGGCCAATAAAATCTACTAATATTGGTTGAAATCACACCTCCTGATGAATGGATTGTTTCAAAATAACTCTGAGTTATAGTGATTATATTTCAATTGGAGAATTAATTTTGCAATTGTAAATAGTTACCTATATTTCTATGTTATTTAGTGGAATTAGCCAAAGAGAGTACAAGTCTGAACCGGTCAGTACTTGATTCTGTATTTTCATCAAATCAAAATAATGTAATGCAGTTCACAAGGGGTTGCTTGAAAAAAGGCGAAGTCTCGCCCTGTGTTATGACCGGAGAGAGTTCAGCCTTTACCGTGCCACAATGCGATGCTTGTGAGCACCCTGCGGTTGTTGAACAGGCTTATTCGGGTAGAACTCTTTGCAGTAAGCACTTAGCAAAATCAGTTCGTAAGAAGATCAGTAAAGAACTACGACTACAATTGACCTTGCCTAAAGGACAGAAAACAACTATTTTTGTAGCGATTTCAGGCGGTAAAGATTCGGCGGTATTGCTTGATTCATTAGTTGACTTACTCGGAGAAAACCCAGATGTCCGAATTGTGGCAGGTACTGTTGATGAAGGAATTGAAGGATATAGGCCTCCATCGATTATTTGTGCCCAAGAGTTATGTGACAAACTTGGTGTTGAATACATTAGAGTTTCATATCCTGAACTATCATTCCATGAAATGGATGAGGTAGTTCGACGCCTGCCAATGGTGGCCAAGAAAAATAGCAGTGCTCCTAGGCTAGCTTGTTCATATTGCGGAGTTTTCCGCCGACAGGGAATTAATCACCTGGCTGCGAGTGTTGGTGCTGATGTTATTGCACTCGGTCATAATTTGGATGATATGGCTCAAACAGTGATGATGAACATGTCAAATGGTGATTTGGAAAGAACTCTTCGCTTAGCACCTCATTCTGCATCACTGGTTGAAGGATTAGCACCTAGGATTGTACCTCTTCGTTGGGTACCTGAACAAGAAGTGCACCTTTATGCTCTGCACCGAGAGTTACCTCTCCATCATGAAGAATGTCCAAATGCGAAAGGTGCATTGAGATGGCG
>DAJY01000052.1:10527-13622 GCA_002499015.1 Euryarchaeota archaeon UBA242 | reverse complement strand
TCTATTGATTACGGAAGGCAACGCGCGGAAGAATACCATGCTCAAGCACATCTACTCCTCGATAGAATTCCTCAAACTCCAGCATTGATGGCATTGAGGGAATTAACCGACCTACAATTGAAGCGTCTCAATTGAGAAGAACCTTCTCACCGATGCGAACTTGTCCTTCATTGATGACCTTGGCATACCAACGCGTTAAATCTGGGGCAACCTTAGCCGCGATTTTAGTAAAGCAACCATCAGTAAATGAATCACGTATTGTTTTGCAAGGTGGAGCATCTGAAGTAACTTCAAGTATCAATTCATCGAAATGAAATCTACTACCGATCACAATCGTTTTCCAATCCACTTCGCGAAGAAGAATATTTTCTCCAACTGAACCAGGATATACAGGATGGCCTTCTGCTTGAAGTACGGCAATTACTTCCTCACTGAACAAACATACAGCTCGCTGAGGTCCACCATGATGTTTCTTATCACGTTGGTAGTCTCCTACGCAACCATCAACCGTAACTTGTAAACTCTGAACTAGTGGCTTGGGAACTCCACCCTTAGGTGCGGCAAAAAGGCCCGCTATTGAGCCATTCATATTGTTCACTCTGAGTAATATCCAATGGAGTTAGGTTCAGGCTTCAGACCCTTACGAGTACGAATTTCTGCTACTACCTTGTCAAATAACTGAGGTGGAAGAATTTGGAAACCAAGATTCTCAGTGTTCCAAATTGCACGTCCTTGAGATGCAGCTCGAATATCGTTAGAGAAACCGAAAGTTTCTGCAATAGGAAGAACACCAACAACAGTAGTAACCTCTCCATCGCTTGGCATGTCTTCGATAATTCCACGGCGGTTGGTAACTTCACGAGTTACTTGACCTAGCCAATCATTAGGAACTGAAACGAAAGCCTTCTGCATTGGTTCAAGAATTACTGTGCGTGCACGAAGCATTGCACCCTTGATTCCATTACGGACAGCAGGAATAGTTTGAGCTGGTCCGCGGTGAATAGCATCCTCGTGCAACTTTGCATCAGTAAGGCGTACGAACATTCCTTGAACAGGTTCTTCAGCAACAGGTCCTTTGGTACAAACTTCCTTGAAAGCTTCAATGATCAATTCACGAGTTTCGTGCAGTCCTTGAATACCCTTGGTATCGTTAACTAGAACATTTGTTCCATTGATTGCGTAAATCTTTCTCATCAAATCTCTATCCATTCCTAATTCACCGAATTTATTTCCAGTTTCCTTAGCATCATTTGGCCTAACAGGGCCATCGCCGAGGTCACCAGCACGGAGTGCAGCAACTACCTCTTCACTAAGCGCTTCAATTTCAAAAAAGAAACGGTTGTGACGGTTAGGAGACTTTCCTTCAAATGGATGTCCTCTGTTGCTGCCTTCGATACCTTCACGGTAGACCACAATAGGTGGGCTTACCTTTACTTTGATATTTTGCTCTTCTTCAATACGGTAAACTGTAATCTCCAAATGTAATTCACCCATTCCAGCGAGTAGAGCCTCACCAGTTTCTTGGTCGGTGGTGATTTGTAGTGAAGCATCAGCCTTTGCAAGAGAGCGTAGTGCATCGATAAACTTTGGAAGGTCCTTCATTGACCTTGGCTCGACTGCAACTGTAACTACTGGGTCTGAGTAATGGCGGATTGGTTCAAACGGAATGAAATCCTTGTTACGAGAAAGTGTAATACCTGCAGCAGCGGAACGAATACCGGTTACCGCGGCAATGTTTCCAGCAACGACTTTAGATACAGTAATTCGGTCTCCACCGACCATCATTGAAACCTGTTGAACACGTTCTGGCTTTGCAGCACCGATTGCGTAAACTGTTTCACCTTGGGAAATTGAACCTGAGTATAATCGTCCTACAGCGACTTCTCCTGCATGAGGGTCCATCCAAATCTTTGTGATCATCATTGCAAGTTCTGCATCTGGATCACAATTGACCATAGCCTTCCCAATAGGAGAATCTATATCTCCATTCCAAATATTTGGAATTCGGTATGGTTGAGCCTCTTGAGGACCAGGTAACTTTGATACAGCCATGTCGAGAAGAACTTCGTGAACAGGTGCCTTTGTTGCAAGTTCTTCCTGGTTTTCATCCTTACAGTATGCGAAGATATCGGTAAATGATATTCCCGATTTTGCCATATAAGGTACTGTGATTCCCCAGTTGTGGTATGCTGAACCAAAAGCAACAGTTCCGTCTGCGACAGAAACTTGCCAAGACTTCTTGAACTCATCAGGAGCGAATTGCTTGATAAGTCTGTTAACCTTCTTGATAGTCTCAGAGAAACGAGCCATCATATCTTCAGGCGTAACTTGTAATTCGTTGATTAGTCTATCAACCTTGTTAATGAAAAGAACAGGCTTTACCTTCTCTTTCAATGCTTGACGAACAACAGTTTCAGTCTGTGGCATTGGTCCTTCAACAGCACAAGCAAGAATAAAACATCCATCGACTGCTCGCATTGCACGAGTTACGTCACCACCAAAATCGACGTGACCAGGTGTGTCAATTAGGTTGATTAGATATGGAACTCCCCCAACATCGTGAACCATAGATGCAGAAGCTGCGTTAATTGTAATTCCACGAGCTGCTTCTTGATCATCAAAATCCAAAACACGTGCTGAACCAGCAAGTTCGCTTGACATCATACCTGCACCAGCGATTAGATTGTCGGAAAGAGTTGTCTTTCCGTGGTCAATATGTGCAGCAATACATAAATTACGAATTTGAGGCAAGATATTCATTACTTCTGTTGCCTTCTTAATATTGTCTTCCTTTCGTCCCATATAAACACCAGTCCGTTGGACTTGGCCACCAGCAAGGGGTTTATCAAACCGACTCATCAAATATACTCAAAAAACTTGAGCAGTGCCTCTTTTTTAGAGATTCAAGCACTATTTGGCTTAGCGTTGCTTATGTCTTTAAAGATGGCATAAATTTCTGTTTCTCCATCTACTACATTTTGTTTTAATTGAATAATCTTAGCAGACAATTCCTCTGAGTTGTTAGATGAACCTTCTTTCATTTCATTTATTGCTTTATGTAGGCTGAACATCGCTGAACGAAGGTCATCTCTAGT
>DAJY01000052.1:0-10323 GCA_002499015.1 Euryarchaeota archaeon UBA242 | reverse complement strand
GGTGTTTTCTTTAATTTGGTTGCAAGCCTCAACATTGAAAATATTTGGATTAACCACTTTGTAGGGTCAAAGTGATACCACTTGATTCCATTGCGATAGTCTGCTTGGAATATGTGGTGGAAATTATGATATCCTTCACCGAAAGTCAAGAATGCAACCCACCATGAATCGCGACTTGTATTGGTATCATCATATGGTTGAGTTCCAAATATATGTGCGATTGAATTAACACAGAATGTACCGTGGTGTACTGCTACTGTTCGTAGCACTCCGCCCCAAATAAATCCACTAAGTGCATATGGGATTCCACCATATAGGTATCCAATTGCCATCGGTAATAGCCATCCTGATGCAACACCAATTTTGAAAATATTTCGATGTTGCCAAGCAATAATTTTGTTCGACTGAAGATCCTTTACATTAGAGAATTCATTTGGTCGGCCTTCATCAACCGTCATCACCCAAATAATATGTGAATACCAAAAACCTCTTTTTGCATTGTAGGGGTCACCATCAGTATCTACCACCTTGTGGTGATTACGATGGTCACTGCACCATTCTATTACAGAATTCTGGAATGCTCCAGCGCCAAATATGGTGTAAAAAAGTACTGCGAGCCAATGTGCTTCATAGGCTCTGTGCGAGAATAGTCTATGATATCCTCCAGTAATGGATAATCCACATGCAAAATACATCGAAATAAATATTACACCTTCAAAAAGTCCTGGTGCGCCATAATGATTCCATAAAGCGGCAGCACCTGCGAAGCCAACAATAGGGGTCAAAGTCAAGAATAAAGCGTTAACCCAACTGATTTTCATATTGTAATCACCTTGACCCATGAAATTGCGGTGAGGCTACTGCTTTTGACTGTTGGGGCGAACAAGTCCTCAAAGCAATTGAGTTGAGACTAAAATCAACGAGCGGAAGCAGCGATGCGTTCCAATTCTTCTTTCTTAGAAACTGCGAATGAAGTAATATCTCCAACTGCAGCTTTGCTTAATTCATTTATGATACAGTTGGTCAAGGTTTTCTTAGATTTATGAGTACCTTGTTGTGAGCCTCGTGCGAGATTACGAAGTGCTACATCTAAACGGCGAGATGGAGAAGAGTCAACAGCCTTTGGTTGAGATACTGCACCGAACTTGATACGAGTAATTTCTTCCATAGGTGCAGCATTACAAATTGCGTCAACAAAAGTTTGCAATGGATTTGAGTTGGATTTTGATGCTATTTGATCTAGTGAAGATTCAAATGCTTTCATTGCACCTTGTTTCTTACCAGTATATGGACCAGTTCTCATCAACTTGTTGATAAATCTCTCGACAACACTAAGCTTTGCTTTTCCAAACCAAGCATTTGCATGACGTCCACCAGTATGTGGCACTCCTACAGTTGAGAGATTGATATAAGGTGCTAGACCTGGGTCTTTACAAGTAATTTCAGAAGCATCCCACTTACCGAATACTAAAGTTCCGATGCCTGCGATTGGGCGAACATCTTCGACAACTTCTTCCACTGTTTCTTCAACGATTTCTGCTTCTTCAGACATGATAATTCACCTCAGCGGATTGGCTTCTCCTTACGTCCACGAACCATTTCGTCAAGTGATACACCATTTACTTGAATAACCTTGTAACGAACTCCAGGAATATCTCCATAGGAACGTCCCATACGTCCACCGATACCTTCGACCATTACTTCGTCGTGTTCATCAATGAAATTGATAGCACCATCACCTGGTGCGAAAGCTGTAAGTTTGTTTCCGTTCTTGATAAGAGATATCTTGACCGCCTTTCTAATTCCAGAGTTCGGTTGTTTAGCTTCAATACCGACCTTTTCAATAACGATACCCTTTGCTTGTGTTGAACCTGCAAGAGGGTCGTGCTTAGCACGAGATTGGAGCATACGCTTCTTGTATCTTCGATCAGACCATTTGAACTTTTGACGGTCCTTGGCCATTTTTGCACCTGCGAATAATCCTCGACCCATCATAATCACCGCATTGAAGCAGTTCGCCGTCTTGCCCCCCATATATCAACTAAGCGGGTATTGCGAATTGATAAGAACGCATAGCCTCTTGCCCTACATCTCTTGTTCTATCCCTTTTGATGAAGAAAGTTGAAACATTGAATTGAGGTGGAGTGGTCATGGCCTTTCGCGACCACCTCGCAGCAGCGACCACTGAAAAGGATGCAGTGAGTGTAATTCATGGGATGTGGGAGCATTCTAGAGAAAACGGACATCCACTGACTATTTTTGAAAACATCATTGAATGCCCCGGTCAAAGGGCAGCCGTCAATCTATTGACGCGCGAAAGATTATGTGCGGCAATTGGAATCTCGCCGGAGGATTATATCGACACTTTGGGATGGGCAATGAGCAATCCGCAACAACCACAAATAATCAGCCCCAATGACTCACCGTGTTTTGAAAATATTCAAGAGGAAGTGGATATTACAAAGTTACCAATTCCTCATCATTGGCCTCAAGATAGAGGACGATATGTTTCTGCAAGTGTAATCATTGCAGAGGATAATGGAATTCGTAATATGTCTTTTCACCGTCAATTTGTTCGCGATAAGAATCATTTGGTAGTGAGATTAGTTCCCCGCCACCTGAGGACTATGACAATGGCTGCAAGAGAGCAAGGACGAAAAGTAAAGATTGCAATTGTAAATGCACCAGACCCTGTTGTATTACTGGCCGCTGCAATGTCTTTTGATGATAATGTGGACGAGTTGACAATTGCTGCAGCATTGCATCAAAAGTTGTATGGAACTCCACTTAATTTGACAACTATGCCAAATGGAATTGTCGCACCTGCCGACTCTGAGTATGTGATGTGGGGTAATATTACACTGGAAAATGATGATGAAGGACCATATGTAGATATCACTGGAACAGTTGATGACGTTCGCCAAGAACCAGTGATAGAAATTGAAGGAGTAGCGCACAGAAATAATCCAATTTTCCACGCCTTAATACCAGGTGAAGCAGAACATAAGACATTGATGGGATTACCTCGTTCTCCTACCATAAAAGCAGCGGTTAACGAGGTTGTTGAGTGCTTGGATGTTCATCTGACAGAAGGTGGTTGCGGTTGGTTATCAGCGGTTGTAAAAATAAATAAGCTACACCAAGATGATCCAATCAAAGCGATCAATGCTGCTTTGGCTGGACATCGTTCGATGAAAATGGTCACAATCGTTGATCAAGATATAGACATTACCGACCCAGTTCGTGTCGAATGGGCTATGGTTACTCGCTGGCAACCGGATGTGGACACTGTAATCTTATCCAATCAAAAAGGTTCATCGTTAGACCCTTCAAGAAATGAAGATGCGACCACGTCTAAAGTCGGATTTGATGCAACTATCTCTCTGGACAAGAATCCTCAAGATTTCCATTCCGTAATGTGAGGTTCTCACAGTTTTCATTCTATTTGTTAATAGAAGATAATTGGAACATTGAGGCAGTTATTTGAAGTGCTAATAGCGTTTCAAACAAAAACATGGCGAGTGAAAGTGGTGACCTTTTACAACACCCTCGCCGTAATCTAGGCAATCGATTTAGGTCGCAAGCCCAGAAATTCACTCGTCTCGCAGCAAGCGATACTTCTAGAGAAAAAGAGAATATGGCTTGGGCTGAGCAAAATGCTAGGCAAGCAATCTTGCACGATTTCACCGACCAAAGAAACTGGCAATGTTTGGCTGATATCAAATTAATAAATATGGATGGTGAAGGGCTCAATGCAGTTTTAGAAGATGTTTTTGTTATTCTTGGTCGTGACCCAGATTTGGTAGATCAATTGAAAGATATTGATTTTCTGATGGTTGGAGTTGAATTACTTGTAGCAGCATTTACCCGTGACCCACTAGATCCTGATATGTGGTGGCAAGTAATTTCCAATACAGATAATGGAGAGCAAGATTTAGTCGAACAAAGAATTGTTGAATTTGCACAGCGTTGTAGAACGCTAGATTTCAGTGACCAAAGAGCCAACATCATCTATGGTCGGCGCTTAGAGCGGCTTAGAGAAAATGGCCATATTGAATTATTCATTGAATTGTCTAGACACTTACTGGCTCACAGGCCAAATAATCACGAATTATGGATGGAATTAGGTAGATTGCATGAAAGGAGAGGGGAGATTGATGAAGCATGGTCTTGTTATGATCATGTACAAGCAATAAATCCTCATCAAACTCCAAGAGATAAATTTCTATTACGTCTCAAGGGGGCAATGGATGGCGAGGATAAGCAACCTTGGTCAGGACCTGATATTACTATGCGCTCGACTTTTCTACAACAAATGGAGTCACTTTCTCAAAGGATCTCAAAGACTACAGATGAAGCGGATGTGGGACATAATATTGCGGTTTTAGATGAGCCAGATATTACTGACAAAGAACATCCAGATTTGAATAAAATAAAATTATTATTGGATTCTGGAAATGCTAGTGAGGCCTTTTTCCTCGCAAGAAGACTTGTGGCAAGTGGAGAAAGGTGGGCAGAGGAATGGCTTGAAAAGTCTCAGCAGTCCTTCTAAGGTGAGATATATGGTTATTTCCGATTTCGACAACAACGAGCAGAAGCCAATTTTTGTTTTGGCTTGGGTGACCAAAAAAGGTCAATCAATTACAAAAATGGGTGATGGTGGTAGCGTATTATTTGTTGAACATCCTGATAGAGGTTGGGAAATACCTGGTGGTCATTTAGAATCAAATGAAAGCCCTGAGCAGGCTTTGCTGCGGGAACTAGAAGAAGAAACTGGTTTAAGTGGTCAATTGATTTCATGGAATTGTGATTATTATCCAAATGGATGGGTCGGTCATGTTATTGTTGAAGATAATTTACAGCATTCATGGAGTGTTGATGACAAAAATGTCAAACAAGTAAAATGGTGGTCTGAAACACCACCTGTAATTCAATGGACTATTCAAGAATTTGAAGAATTATCAGTGTGGGCGCAATCTCTATAGAATAATAGGACTGCTATTCTGTAAGCATTGTTAGTTCAGTAAGTCGAGTAATCCATTTTCTTTTGTCAGTTTCATCCTCACAAATCGCTTGGCAAATAGCCGCTAGCATTGGATCTTCTACAGAATTAGGTTGCTTCATTAGTTTGATAAATAATTCAACTTCTGCTAATTTTCCAAGTTTTGAAGCGATTGATATCAAAGCACGGATATCAGGTCTATCTTCTCCAAGTGTGTCATCTGGTAGCCTTTCTACGCACCATTCAAAAACACCGGAAATATCGAGCGGGTTTACTTCTAGTATTGGAGCATCTTCATCAATATCTCTTGGTTTTGCATTATCAACTTGTATTGACATCCTTTCAGCATCTTCTTTCTGATTGCCAATTGATAATTCAATGAATAGTGAGCCCGCTTCCAATGCCATGCCGACTTGTTGCGCTAAGATTGCATGTTCATGAGCATTCCAAGCATGGCGTGCAGCATCAAACATATGCCCTAGTGATGCTCTAATTCTACTAGCACCTAAACGTGAGATTGCAATTGTTTCATGGGCATGGTTATCACTTCTTGAGATGTCTCCATAAACCTGTAGAGCCATCAATTGCTGACCAATTGCCATATGGAATGCAGCTTTATTGAGAAGGGACAAATCATGTTCTCTTCCCGCCTTTGCAACACTCTTCAACCTAACCTCGGCCCAATTCAAATCTTCTTGAGCAGTTTCAGTATCGCCCATTTCAAAACAAACCAGACCTTTTTCCATTCTTAAGCGCCCCTCTAAAACGAGATCACGAGTTTCTGGAGTTTGACAAATTACAATTGCATCTTCAATCGAATTTAGTAAGTGAGTATCCCCTAACATGCGACGCCTAACCAACGAGAAGGTTGCTGCTTGTGCAGCGGTAAATTGTGGAGTGATAAGTCCAACCAATTCTGCAGCATCTAAAAACAACCCAGCCTCAGCAATGCTCAGCCAATTATCAAATCCCATCTCATCACGCCAAATAGTAGCGGTTTCAATATCAACAGGCCCTAATTTTCTCCATTTTGAGATGTAATATCCTGGTGCTTGAACAACATTAATTTGACTCATCCTCAATCCTCCTTTCGTTTAGATTGAGTTAAATGAGAAATAAATGCAGTTTCAGCACGAACTCGGTCAGATTTTCCACTCCAACCTGCAGCGCCATCATGTCCTCCGCCTTCGCCACCGATTTGTTCTGCCACTTTTTGCATAATATTGCCTAAGTGAACACCTTGTCCTGTACTAGATCTCGATGCCCTTGCCGTCAGACGTGTTTCACCTTCTCTATATCTGGATACTAGGGATACTTCTGCCCCAGTTCCTAGTATTAGACTAGCCAACCTTCCTTCTAGAGTTCCCGAATAAGAATGAACAAGATTCCAAGGTCCTGCTTCAATGCTATTACAGCGAGATAACCCACGAACTAGAGCACCTCGTTCACTTGGAGTTGTCGTTTCAGTCTCAACGAATTGTAAAAATGTAGCATAATCAAATGATTCGTCTGCTAGAAGGCTAACCGCAGTTTGAAAAGCACCTAAATCCGAATGCTTGAATCTTGCAGTATCAGTTATCAATCCAGCGAGAAGCATTTTTCGTACAGGAGTAGTTAGTGACTCCGGATAGAATTTATGCAAGTAATCATTGACTATTTGCGTTGTAGCCCTAACATCCCATTGTATATTCAAGTCACCTTCATTCAATTGCCAATCATTAGTTGAATGATGGTCTAAGATACATAGTGGAATACCTTCTGGCAATTCTATACCTACTTGCCCTAATGCAGCAGCATCAACTACGACAATACCACCCAAATTTACTGGCCAAGCAGGGCTATGGGCTGACATTTTCCTAAAGGGTGCTTGTAATTTTTTAACTACTCTTTTTGCAACTCTACCTAAGTGCAGTCCACCAGCCATCATATTAGAATCGATAGATGAAAGTGCAATAGCGGAACCAATGGTATCCATGTCACCGTTCTTACCAGTTAAAACTGGCACAGTGCCACGTGAAAGAGCATCATTCAACCATGTATGCAATGCATCCAGTTGAGCCGCTTTGGATTGAATTTCTTCACTCACGACTCTCCCTCTAAGACTTTCTTTAGTTCTTGATAAGTTTCTATCAACTGATTCTCTCTTTCCAAAAATCTCTCGAGATGTTCTCCAAGAGCATTCAAGGTTGTTTCCAATTCAGTTACCAATGCATCTCTATCAGCGACTTCAATAAGAACTCCACTCAATTGTTTGTGCAATGCAAGTTCACTAGGTTGATCTTTAACCGTAATAATCGTCATTTCTAATTCTTGTACCTGTGATTTTAGCGAAGCCACTTGGCTACGAGCGGCCTGCATATTGTTGACGACTATCTGAAGTTGTTCCATTGTAGTCATACTCTCACCATTATATCTCAATCGCTAGGGGTTGATGAATGCTCGTTAATTATTTTTAGAACACTATCAACTGCGATTAGTCCTCTAATTCTTGTATTCCACATGGCTCTAAGGTCCTTCGCCACTAGATTATCCAGTTCAAAATAGAACTTTGAACCATCTTCAGAAAAAGTAATTTTCTCATCGGTTGTTAAACAATCTGCTAAGGCTTTAGTTTCTTGTAAACTACGTGACTCTACAGTTAAATTGAGTTTCCAAGACGGGGTCATCAAACCACCTGCCTTTACCCCGAAGGGTAGAGATCACTCCTCTTCGTCAAGTTCGCCCTCAGCAAGACGGCGCTCGTAATCGAGAGCTGCTTGCTGTGCGATATAAGCCATATCAGCAGTAGTTGCACCTTCAACAGAGCGTCTAAGGATACGACTGTTTGCATCTGTTGCGCGAGTGAATGGTTCCCAAGCTCCGCCAGCGAATGTGTGGGTACATTTTGAACATGACCAGATTCCTACGGACTTACGAGTAACCTTTCGGTATTGACATACAGGACAAGTATATTTTGCAGTTTTCTTTGCTAGCGCAATACCTGAATTACGTCTAACAGAAACACCATATCGTGCTCCGAATTTTGCTGTTGCGCCTGCTTTTTGTGTTCTCTTTGCCACTCAGTTCCCCTCCTGGTTTGCTACGAGTTTACGAAGGTCAACACAGCGAGACTGTGCGACATCGAATATCTCTGCAAATTCTTCCGGAGTGAATACCCCTTTTAGCCCCTTCTGTAAGGAGTGGAGGTGACCTTCATCTCCTAGAGTGATATGAATGCGTTCATCTCCACCTAATTCTTCTTCCGCTGATGGGTCAAACACATAGCGTCCGCCAACACGAGTAAAGGATGCCATGATCGGTGTACTCTTTACTTGCAGAGTGTAATCTTCACCGACATCAAACCGTTCCGCAGGAACGATTGCAGTTCTCAATGCAGCGATTGCTGCTAGAGCACAAGCATCAAACATATTTCCTTGGTCTGATAGTACGTGGATGTCAATCATTACACCCCATACTTTCTCACCAGGTACAATACACAGATTTTCCATGTCAATACATCCAGACTCACGAATTCCTCGGTCAACAACGCGACCTAATTCAATAGATTCAGGAGATGGTGGGCCAGGTTCGTATTTTCTTCCTGCAATTGGGCGTAATTCAGCACTGCACATTAGAGAACCTTCATTTGGTCTATCTGGCCAAGGTGTTCTCATTTCAAATTTGACACCAGCGTAGATAATTGTATCTCCCCATGTGACCTTTGCAGATCCTTCACCGTTGTATAAACAATCAGTTTCTAGGACAATCTTCCTAGCTTCCCACTGTTCACGGCCATCAAGGCGAGCACCAACTTCTGCTAGGCGTGCAAGTTCTTGACGAAGTAAAGTTGGAACTAACTCTACCATCAGTTCTCACCCCCTTCATATCTTCGCCTTAGAGCATCTACCATAATCTCGTGAATTTCAGCAGCACCCTTGAAGTTATACTCCATTGCTAAATTGAACTCATCAGGTGATAAGTCTCCATCCATTTGTAAGAATGCGATTTCACCAGTGTTTGGCAAAATTCCAACAGGAAGGTCTGCTTGACCATAGTTATCCTCTGCCTTATCCAAGTCAAGAACTACTATGCCCTCTACTTTACCACTTGCAACGCCGACTAATAGGTCACGCATTGGGATTCCAGCATCGGCTAATGCGACTGCAGCAGCAGTAATTCCTGCGCAACGAGTTCCAGCTTCAGCGGATAGAATTTCAATTTCTACGCGAATTTTACTACGAGGGTATCTTTCACAAATAACTACAGATTCTAATGCCTCTGCAGTAACCTTGGAAATTTCTCTACTACGGCGATTGTATCCTGGACGGATACGTTCGGAAGTTGAGAACGGTGCCATGTTATATCGTACGTCAATAACACAACGGTCTTGACGTTGAATCTTACGAGGATGGGCTTCCATAGGTCCATAGACTGCAGCAACTGCAATATTCAAACCATGCTTAACCCATGCCGATCCATCTGCACCAGGGAGAATCCCAGCTTCAATTTCAATCGGTCTCATTTCATCAATTTTACGACCATCTAATCTTAGGCCGTCTTCTCTTAGTAGTTTTATATCACCATATCCGCCCATCAGGCATCACCTCTTTTTGGAGCACTTTTTTCTAAAGCAGATAAATCTGCTGAGAATGTTTGTTTGTGGCCAGATTTACTAGCCAGCATTATTGCCTTACGAGCCCATGAGATTCCTTCTGCGGAACCATCGACCAAAACCTTTCCATTGTCGCCAACCATTATTCGGCAGTCACATATTTCTCTAAGTCTTAGTAGGGTTTCGTTATTGTTGCCACGAATCCTTTCAACATGATTTACATGGACTGAAAGAATAGAACCTTCATTAATACGTCGTAATCCAACGCCCTTCATTGTAAGAACTACATTGTGACATTCATCAACTTCCTGAACTCTTGCCATTACTGAATCGCCGACACCCATGTGTTGGCGGGCTGCACCGAATTCAACTTTCCAAGGTGCTAATGACATTGGAAGAAGTCCTTGGAATGGACCATTAATGTCCATAAACCATAGATTATTTCTGACCTCTGCGACAGTAGCGATAATTAAATCACCACTCCGAGGCATATATGCAGCATTAATTGGGTCTACTGAGACCGTATCATTAATTTCGCGAATCCAGCCTAAGCGGGTAGCGATAATTTGTTCATTTTGTGCTAGTGCACCACTTCCTACGCGCTTTCCAGATAATGGCCCGATGGCCATTCCTGGAGTCACGAGGCGCAGCTCGGCGCCGATTTGACCTTGGGACATTTGTTTCTCTCCAACTCGCCGACCCAACGACCCATGATAAAGCAAACCCTTTG
>DAJY01000086.1:34454-35460 GCA_002499015.1 Euryarchaeota archaeon UBA242 | reverse complement strand
GCATCGATAACATCGCCAGTACTCCAATCCCCTTCTAGCAATACTACTTCTGGCATTGTTGCTAGGGCTGTACCTTCTGCTTGGCGAAGAGTACTAGCTCGTGTAATATCAAATCCTTCTCTTTCCAGTGATGATGCGAGGAGATTACGACGACCTTCATTCTCATCTGCAACGATTACCTTTGCCATGAAATCACCTCTTCAACCCCATAGGGGTCGGCCATCAGCCTTCAAACTCTCCCCTTCAAATGCAATTTTTAGGCTGTTTTTTAAAGGGCTTCGATAAAGTCAATTAACGGCGTGAGATTTTTCCACCATTAGATGCATATGCTCTAAATCCGCCGCGCATATTGACCAACCGGTCTGCTTCAACACCTGAATCCATGAGTGTATTAATGGCTTTTGAAGACCTTACTCCACCAGCACAGTAAACAAGAATATCACCCTCTTGAGGAATCTTTCTTCTGATCTTTTGGATATTGAAATGTGGTTGGATAATCTTGCACCCTGGGATTTTACCAGTACCATTTGCTTCACCAATAGATCGAACATCAATAATAAATGGTTTCCAACCATTGTCGATATCGGTAATCACTTGATTAGCCGAATAATTTCGGTATGGGGTCGAGAATAACTTCTTAAAAAATCCAAACATTATCCACAACTCAGTTAATAATTTCATCAGGCTTGGCAGCATGCCATGCTAGTATGCCACCTGTTAGGTTGAATAGTCTTGAAGAATCAAAGCCAGATTGTGCTAGAAGCATTATTGCCATTTGTGATCTCACTCCAGATTTACAGTGGACCAAAACATCTCTATCTGCAGGTAAATCGTTCATTATCGACTGTACACTGGTATGTTCAATCTGTAGGTCGACTGTAGCAATTCTTGCTTGGTTATATTCCAGTTCAGAACGTACATCTAAAATAAACGGCGACCATCCATTGTCTCTCTTTTGAATTACTTCTTCCACGGTGATTTCGGCAATCATGATTTCTTCTCGGTT
>DAJY01000086.1:18483-34327 GCA_002499015.1 Euryarchaeota archaeon UBA242 | reverse complement strand
CTAGAATCAAACATTTTAGTAACCATTTTTAAGTCCAATACTGGCACTCTATCATCACTTTTTGAATATTTCAAGGTCTTGAATTCCATTGTTTCCGCATCATAAATTAAAAGACGGCCCGACAAAGATTCTCCAATTCCCAATATGATCTTAATCGCTTCCGTAGCCTGAATCGAACCAATAACGCCTGGCAAGACCCCTAGAACACCACCTTCTTCACAATTAGGAACTGCATCAGCAGGTGGTGCTTCCGGAAATAAATCTCTGTAACATGGTCCACCGTTATGATTGAACACAGTAACTTGCCCCTCAAAACGATGAATTGAACCGTATATCCAAGGAATTCCTAGTATCGAGCAAGCATCATCTATCAAATATCGAGTAGGAATATTATCGGTTCCATCAATCAATACATCCCAGTTCTGCTTCAATATCGTAATTGCATTATCAGGAGTAAGTCTTTCTTCTATAGAAACTACTTGGATGGCTGGGTCAAGTGAATTAATACTCTCCTTTGCAGATTGAGACTTCGGTTTGTCAACATTATTTGTGTTATGGATAATTTGCCTTTGTAAATTAGAAATATCTACCTTATCATCATCGATAATGCCTATTCTTCCAATACCTGCTGCTGCTAGGTATAGTAATGCTGGACTTCCCAATCCTCCCGCGCCTACAACAAGAACACTGGCATCTGACAATTTTTGTTGGCCCGTTATGCCAACTTGTGGCAATGAAATATGCCGCGCATGACGAGACAGGTCGACCATAGCCCGGCCAGCGGCATCATAGCAATGAAGCCGCCGGAGATGTGAAATAAGACTCACTCGACGTTATCTTCTAGCCACTTTTCAACATCCATTGCTGCCTGACATCCCATCCCAGCGGCAGTAATAGCCTGTTTGTAGCGAGTATCAACTACATCTCCAGCCGCAAATACACCTTCGACCGAAGTCATAGTGTGTTTTTTGTGGAGAATGTATCCTTCTTCATCAGTTTCTACTTGCCCTTCTAGGAATGAAGTAATGGGGGTATGGCCAATTGCAATGAATGCACCTGTTGCCGCTATTGTCGATGTTGAACCATCACGAGGATCTTCAATAATAGCTCCAGACAATCCTTTTTCATCACTTAACCATTCCTTAATTTGACTAAAGGTTTTGATTTCTATCTTGTCGTTATTTAATGCTCTTTCATACATTATTGTTGATGCTTTGAAAACATCTCTGCGATGAAGGAGTGTAACTTTACTTGCAAAGCGAGTCAAAAATGTTGCTTCTTCACAAGCAGAATCTCCTCCACCGATAACCAATACTTCCTCGTCTCTAAAGAAAGCCCCATCACATGTTGCACATGTAGAAATCCCACGTCCTTTCTGCTCTTCTTCACCTTTAGCACCGAGCCAAATTGATTCTGCGCCGGTTGAAATAATTATTGCATGGGTCAAAAAGGTCTCACCCTCAACTACAACTTTGTATGGTTTCTCTGAAAGATCTACTGATTCAACATTTCTATCCTCGACCTTCAGTCCAAAGCGTTCTGCTTGTTCTCTTAATTCCATCATCATCTCAGGGCCGCCAATACCTTGTGGATAGCCAGGGAAGTTCTCGACATCACTTGTGAGCATTAATTGCCCTCCCGACATATATCCGGCGAACATTAGAGGCTCTAACATTGCACGTGCAGTATAAAGTCCAGCAGTGTATCCAGCAGGTCCACTTCCGATGATTATCACATTGTGTATGTCGTCGCCCATATCCTTTGCGGAGAGAATAGAATCTTTGAACATTGTCTATCAACATTCAAGAGTAAAACAATGTCGCCCTAGATACATGGATGTCATTTCACACTGGTTATGGGGAATGGCATTAACCAGAGGCAAGATGTCATGGAAAGTCAGTGGCCCGATGGGAGTCCTTCCTGATTTAGTCGCATTCATACCTTCGGCTATTTATGGTTTAATCTATAGTATAAAGCCGGTTCAAGTAGATGAAAATACAGTGACTTCCGACCTGCCAATCGCGTGGAGTATTTATCAATGGTCTCATTCTTTGACAATTGTAGTAATTTTATTTCTGGCTGCCTGGTACATTCTAAAGGCAAAGAATCATGAAAATCCAAAATATATGGCATGCGTATTTGTCGTACCTTGGTTTTTCCATATCTTATTGGATATTCCAGGCCATACGATTAGTTTCTTTCCAACCCCATTCCTATATCCATTCAGCGATTTCATGATAGATGGAACTCGTTGGAGCGAATGGTGGTTCTTCTGGCCACAAGCGATTGTTCTTGGATCTGTATGGTGGTATATTTTGAAGAAAGAAAAAAACTCACAGCATCGATGAGATGGCTGCTACTGCGGCTCTAGCATGAGGCTCAATACGCGGTTCAATATGCTCCGGTTTTGCACCGGGACCTATAATTCCCAAACCGATCGGTTTGTCGTGTTTTAATTGTAAATCTACTATTGCTTTAGTGACTGCTTGACCCATTGCTAAACCATGTTTTGTTTGTCCTTTCTCAATTATTCCCAAGCATGCTGCTGCATCGATTTCATCCCTTCGCAATTGTCTTTCAAGAGCAAGGGGGATTTCCATTGAACCTGGAACCCACACGATTTCAGCAATTTCCAACCCTAATAGTTCCGCTTCTTGCTTAGCGAATTCTAGCATTCTGGAGATTTCTTCCTTATGGTACGAACCGCAAATAATAGAAATTTTAGCCATGATATCACTTCTCTGCAAGTATTCTCTCTACTGTGGATACTATTGTTTGGGTGTTTGAATCTATCTCAATATTCACTGCATCACCTTCTTGTTTTGAACCCAACGTCGTCATACGGAGAGTTTCAGGAATGATATGCAGTGTGAAAATATTTGATTCGACGATTCCAACTGTTAATGAGATTCCATCGATTGCGACAAATCCTTTCTCGATGATGTACTTTTGCAATGAAGGTGGAGCGATAATAGAGATATCTTTACCTTCACCAAGTTCTGTGATTGAATGAATTAATCCAGCAGACATAATGTGGCCGGACAACAGGTGACCACCCAACTCATCTCCAAAACGAAGTGCTCGTTCAAAATTAACTTCACTACCCATTTCCAAGTCGGAGAGTGTTGTTCTGTGTAATGTTTCCGCAATTACATCAAAATTAACATTTGAACCATCTATTGAAGTCACAGTCAAACAGACTCCATCGATACTAACACTTGCACCAATTTTTAGATTTTCAGTTTCAGGCAAGGTGATTGACAATGTCATAACCGACTCACCTTGTGAAGTGGCATTGATTGTTGCAATGCCCTGAACGATTCCAGTAAACATTCACTCACCATCCTTTGAGTCATTGGATTGTTTTCTCTCTGAAGCCAATTCTAATATTCGGGCAATAATCTTACGAGTACCATCTAAGTCATCACTAAGACCTTCAACCCTAATGACTTCTATAGAATCGAGACCTAATTCTAATAATTGGGATTTTATTTTCTCTACCGCATGTATTTGGTCATAACCAAGTGCAATAATATCGGGATTAACGATTGGTAAGATATCAAAAATCGGTACATCGGGTGGATTGCCAATTATTGAATCATCTACTGGTTTTAATCCTTCAACCATTCTACGGCGCAAATCTTGTCCAGTAACCGGTTCATGCTTTCTCTTTCGAACTGTATCATCGTGTGCAACAACTACTGTGAGGTGGTCTCCCAATGCTTTGGCTTGCTCTAAGTAGTGCAAATGTCCTGCGTGGAGTAAGTCAAAAACTCCAACCGCCATTACCCTCTTCATCATCTCACCTAATCACTTGCAACAGGTTGCTATTTTTGTCAATATCGGTTGGTAAATTATAAATTTAGAGCATCGATTAATTGTGCCCCTTCTAGGAATGGAATGTCTCTCTGCATGGCCCAAGCACGTGCATCTTCTACTGACAATGCTCCGTCACCATCTGGCTGTAGCATCTCTGCGCCGATGACCACAGGAATCATTTTTGCAAGACGCGCCAGCCCTACCGCCAACTCAGTATGCCCTTGGCGACGGGATAATCCACCTTCCGACTCTCTGCAAACCGGAATGTGCCCTGGAGTCCTAAACTCGTTGCCAAGTGCTTTTCTTGCTCCTTCTCCGCTAAGTCCAGCCAGTTGGCATTCTTCGGATAATTCTGCAAAACGTCGTGTTGTCAAAGCTCTGTCGTAATCTGTAATTCCAGTATATGTCCCACGGTGATTTAATGATAGTGTAAATGCTGAGCGAGAATCATAACGTAAATCATTGGTAACTAATTCCTTTAGTACTAAATTATCTGAAACCAATGCTGGATGAGTATGTAGATCTTGTAAAAATGGCAGAGAAAACAACTCTCCTATCTCATGCCCTATTGCCAAAAAGAGCAACCCTCCACAATCCTTTCTCAATTGACGCATAGTGGCCGGCTGGGCGAATTGTCCAGGGAATAGTAAATCGGTTTCCCCTTCTCTGTTTTCGGAGTCAAACAGGCAAATTGGGTTACCGATTTTGAAGGCCTCAATGGCCTTAGATATCGCCTCGTCCATGACCACTCGTTATGCCCCTACTTCATAGATAGTCGTATGCACTATTATAGTGAAATGGGAAGAAAAATAATAGATTTGGCAAACAGTCAACAGAAAGGGGTTAAGGAGAGGCGACAATTGGGTTGGTTCTGCGGAGGGGTCATGCTATGCCAATCAAGTTAGGTCCGGCCGGAATCCCATTGTCCTGTAAAGGTAGGACAATTGTTGAAGGAATGGATGATATCATTTCACTCGGATTAGAAACAATGGAAGTTCAAACCGTTCGCATGGTTGCTCCAAATCACTTTGAACAATATTGGCAAGCCGGTGTACTTTCAAACAAAACCGAGTTTGAAATGAATATTCATGGGCCATATTATTCAGAATTATTGGGTAACAGAGTTGAGAGGGGTCGAAGCCTAACCAAAATTGAATCAACTTTACAAGCAGCCCGTACAATTAATGCTCGCCATATCACTTTACATGCCGGCCATTATGGTGACATGGGTCGTGGAACTGCTGCTAACGAACAAGTTGCAAATGTATTCGCAGGAATTGTCGACCGAGTTGCCGAAATATGGCATGATGACGAGGATGAATTCCCTGTATTCCCTTGGATAAAGGATGGCACTCCATCTAAAATCGGTGTTGAAACATCTGGAAGGCAAGAATTGTGGGGCAGTTTGGAAGAAGTTCTAGAAGTTGTCAATCACGTTGAAGGAACAATACCTGTTCTCAATATTGCACACATTCACGCCCGAGGACATGGAAGAATGAGAACCTCTGAAGATTACGGTGAATTATTTGACCAAGTAAGAGAAAGTATTGGAACAAAGGAATTCTATTGTCACTTCTCTGGAGTAGACCACCGCGGTGGAAATGCAATGCATTATACTCAAATCAAGAAATCTGACTTGAACTTTGAACCACTGGCAGATTTCATCGTTGAAGATGGTGGATGGTTAGACATCACATTGATCTCTGATTCACCATTGCTAGAACACGATGCAATGTATATGCTACAAAATATCGAAAAATCACGTCATAGGCAACTTGAGCGTAAGGCCCGTGAGAATAGAAGGCTAGCACTAACCCTTCAAAGTGGAAATTCTGAAAATGCAATCACTGCTCGCAAAGCACAACAACAAATGCATCTTGAAGCAGTTGAAGAAAAGCCTGCTGCTAAGAAATCCAAAACAGATGAGGAAGAAGCAATTAATTTCGAAGATGATGATGAGGACCTTTTCTGATTTGGCATTAGCAAATAAGTTGTAAAACTTAACTGTACCATTATCCTACAGTGGTAAGCGACTTAAGCAAAGAGTGTAGGGTGCCTATTGGTTGGCATGGTGTCCATTGGAATTTTAGGCCTCGGAAATTGGGGTAGCGCTATCGCTAAAATATGGCTTGATGATGGTCATAAGGTCAAAGGTTGGACTATTGAGTCAGAAGTATATGAATCCATAACAATGGAAAATATCAATCACAAATATCTCCCAAAACTATCTCTCAAAGGCATGGATGTTTCAATGCATATTGCAGATACCCTAGACGGGGTTGAAGTTGTGGTTCTTGCAGTACCTTCTTCAGTTATTTTGGAGGTAGTAGACCAAGTTATCCCACACCTACGCCCTAGACATGTTATTATTGATTTAGCCAAAGGGTTAGCCCCTGGTAATCAAATGATTTCACATGCTATTCAAGAAAAATTGACTGCTGCTGGTATGGCTAATCCTTTGGCGGTTGTTACAGGTCCAACAATCGCACCTGAAGTCGCAGCGGGAGTAATGACTACTGCATTGGTTGCAAGCGAAGATGTTTCTGTTGCCAAAAAATTAGCAAAAACATTAACCACTCAAACTTTCATCTTACATCCTGCATCCGATCCGGTCGGTGCTGAACTTTGGGGTGCTTTCAAAAATGTAGTTGCACTTGCATGTGGATTGGTTGATGGATTGAAACAAGTTGGTACATTGGGTGGCGATAATCTCAAGGCTGCGATTTTTATGGCTGGATTCAAAGAAGGTTGCTTATTACTACCCCAACTGGGAGCAAGAGCAGAAGTTGCATTCGGACCTGCTGGATTAGGAGACCTTTATGTTACTGCGACTTCACCGCATGGAAGAAATCGTACTATGGGTGAAAAACTGGGAACTGGATTAACACTAGATGAAGCATTGGAAGAGATGCACATGGTTGCTGAAGGTGTAAGAGCAACAAGGATGTTCATTGATAGAGCAGAAGATGGCAACATTAAGGTCCCATTCACCAAGGCATTGAATACATTACTCAATGGAGATATCGATGCTGAAGAGTGTTGCCGAAGGATAGTTAATCTCAACTGAGTTGATATTTGTAAAACTGCTTATTCTGCGGTGCTGTTTTGAATGGTAGCGTTGTGGCAATGCTATGGCGGCGGAATTGACAGAGTTAGAAGCTAGATTATTTGAGTGGCTACGTCAATCGGATTTCCACCTAACTCCTTGGTCTACAGAGGATGCTGCACAAATTTTTGAAGTTGAAACTGATGTTATTTACGAAGCGATTGCTTCTCTAACAAAGAAAGTCCCTGAACGTATTCAAGTTTTTTACAAAGATGGTTCACTACATATTGCAGCTGAATAAGATTTATTCTTCTGAGCCATCTTCTTGATGGACAAACTTGCCGTGATGGTGCAATGATGCCATCTTTGCTGGAAGAAAAATTGTAGACCAAGAGGGTCTTTGTACATCTCCTTCTTCTGTGAATTTAGAGCGTATTATCATCGACAACATATCTATCAAAACAACCACTATGAATACGATAATCAACAATGCAACCACCTTATCGTATTGTAACATTTTTAGATAGGTATTGAGGTATAATCCAATACCACCCGCACCGACTAAACCGATTACAGTTCCATGTCTTACATTATATTCAAACATGAACATAAGATGAGATAGTAAATTATTTGCAGATTCAGGTATCGCAACTAAATAAGTTATTTCTGCACGGGTCATTCCCATCGCTCTGGCTGCTTCAAGAGGTGCGTTACTAATTCCTTCCATAGATTCAAATTGTAATTTACCAAGATAACCAACTGTGTAAAAGGTCATTGCGAATATTCCTGCAAGTGTACCGATGTCAAAAATAATCACGAATAATATTGCCCAAATTATTGATGGTAAACTTCTCATTGCTGAGAGGATTACTCGCGCAGGAAATGAAACCCACTTTGGAGATAAGTTATTTGCAGCAAAGGCTGCCAAAGGTAAGGCGATAATAAAACCAAAAGCAGTTGATACAAAGGCAATTTTGATAGTTTCAACCATTCCTATCCACGCAACTGAACAAAAAAGACCTATACTCTCTTCACAAACTGGATATGATTGTGCTTCTAATACGGACCAGTTAGGTGGCCACAATGATTCATCAAAGAAAATTACCAAATTGCTCCATCCACCTTCTAATCGGCCCCAATCACCAACTAAATCATTGAATGTGATCAACGCTAAAAGCAAGGATATTGAAGCGACTGCGAAAACTCTTGTATTCATTGAATCTCCTCCTCAATCAATTTACCATCAACAATTCTCCAAATTCTATTTGCAACTTGATACGCCAACTCTTCATGGTGTTCAACCATTACTAAGGCAGACTTCTTCTCTTTAATCGTCGCTTTAACAGCCTTCATGACAATTTCAACATTGTCATCGTCTAATTCTCCTAAGAACTCATCAGCAAGAACGAGTTTGGGTTGTTGGGCAACAGTTCTTGCTGTTGCGACCCTACGTTGCTGGCCACCGGATAGCGTCCTAACCGGCTGATTAGAAAAATCAGTCAAATCAAAATTGCGCAATGCTTTGTCAACTATTGGTCGTAACTTTTTGGGTAAGGGGAATATTGGAGGCAACCATTTTGACGCATGCATTCTTGCACCCATTTCAACATTTGAACGGACACTCATATTGCTAATTAATCCGAGTCTTTGAGGAATATACCCTAAACCTCCTCGACGTTTTACTTTCAATTCCACCGAACCTGAAATCGGCCTAATCAATCCTGCTAAAGTTCGCAGCAGTGTTGTTTTACCGATTCCGGAGGGGCCCAATACCGCAATAACATCACCAGAGTAAATCTCTAGATTAATCTCATCGATCAAAGTTGTTTCGTAGCCGACAGAAACATCAACTAACTTTGCTAACAATTTGGCCATATTAATTACTCCAACAATTGTCTTTGCTCATGCTTGGTATTTTTCTTCCATGTATTGTGAGATTCCAGGAACGTGCGAAATTAGACCAGAGTATGAATCCAAATGTAGTTCAGTGGTGCTTTCAACTATCCCAGGGGTGTTGAGAATATTTTGTAAAATTGAACGCCCATCTTCACTCTCTTGTAATTTTACCAATGCAGATACAATCGCGGCTCTATCTGAATCTGAGATTGAATTAGGCTGGTACATTAGTGGATGGCTTGGTGCATTTCCAAATGCTGGTAATTTGATGTAATCGGCTAGATCCAAGCACCAATCATTATTATCTTCGATTACTTCATTATTGCAATATGTGTCAACTGTGGAATCTTTGGCAAATGCAACCTCTCCTTTACCATCGCTTAGGCACTTCATAGCACCTGAATAGCCATAATATGGAGTGCCTGATTCGGGGATACTCGCATCCTCATTAAAGAAATTAAAGATAGTGTTACGCAATGATTCAATATCTTCTGCATCGCCGATTACCTCGGTGTAGTTATTTCCGATTAGATAACCCATCGGAATCAACATTCCAGCTGACTTTAACCATCCAGTGTGACATGATGTTTTTCCTTGTAGCAAAGCGAAAGGATCTGTTGATTCATTTCCATCTTGAAGCGCATCTGCAACATCGCTACCATTCAGTACCCATGCATGGGCTTGATAGTAGGTTTTTCCATCACTGTTCATATCCGCTGCAGCAACCTGTAATCCGTATTTTTGCCAACCGACCCAACCTGCTCCGCCATCCATGAAAGCCATATCAGCAGAACCGAAACGTAATGCTTCCAAAGCAAGGGCATCAGAAGTGATAGGGTACAATTCTACTGGTTTGCCTATTTGTTGCGACAAATAATCTGCGAGTCGATATGGGTTTTCATCAAAGTTGCTATAATCATCTTTGATCAAAAATGCAATTTTTATTGATTCGGGTACAATCACGCCATCATCATCAATTGTTTGCTTACCACCAATACATCCACTAAGACTAGATGCCACCATTATTAGAATTATAAAAATTGATTTTACCGACATAAGCAACACTGATTTAGGCCGCCCTAAAACACTCCTCTATATGAAGGTTTAGGGCGCCCTAAATCTCATGCTTCCGCAGCATTACTGCTAAATTTCGCCACATCATAGTCTTTCATGCAGAAAGCCAATCTAATACTAATTCCTCTGCATACCGATCGGTTGTTAGATCGGGGTGTCCAAGAGGTCTAATGATGACTAAAATCTGTAATTCCCCGCCCCAAGTTGAGGTCGCTGCACAAAGTACTTCGCCAACTTTAACTCCTTCTTTATTTGACCCGATTGATAGTGACCGCAGTTCATATTGACGAATCACAATCTCTTCATCAATTCCAAGCGTATTACTCACATAGCGATGTGTCTCTTGATTCGGTATGGGCGTGAGTGCCATTTCTTCAGGGTTTAATCTAACAAATGACAATTCATCATCTAGTAATTCAATTGCTTGGTGTAATCTTGATTGCTCCAACCCCATCAATGATGCCAAATTTAAACTTGAACTGGCAGAACCAAAGACACCTAATTGGTGGGGTGTTCTAATCGAAATAGATTGAATTATTTCCAAATCTAATTCTCCCGCCGATGGAGCCATAATCCACGTATATTGCTGACTAGCTGGCCAAAGAGGTGCATTGGGATTCTCAGTTAACAACGGATTCCCCCAAGAATCTGGTGATTTGGGTTGAGATACAGGAGCTAAACTTCCAAGCATTATCATACTGATTAAGAAAACACAAACCATCGTCCTAGGAACTTTTGTTTGGGCCCATGTTATTCTGCCAGCAGGTGACAATATCGACAATATCAAACCAAGTGGCGCAATTACCAAAACACCGTAAGGTACTATCCAAATCAAAATTATGGATAAGCCGAGGAATTCTAAACCCATTGGACCAAATACATCTCTATAATTGAAGACAATTGAAGTTTCTCCTTCTATAATTTCTTGTTGCTTAGCAAATCCCCTATACTGTATATAGATGACAACAATAATCGCAACAATAAGGCCCGCAGAATAAATTATACCCCCTAGCATTGCTGTTCCCGTAAATGGATTGAATTCCTTTCAGTGATGATACTTTTCCTTTGAGGGACTATGAAACGGTAGAATATCAAGTGATTGCGATTTAGGCGTACACATGGCGGAGGTCATTTTACAACTTGTTGGCGCATCTTGTCGCCACTACATTAGCGCTCCAACGCTAACAAAACCATGGAAGAAAATTCGTGGTCCCGGCATTCCTAAAATCGACTTAGCCTTACACAGAGGTACAATATTAGGCCTAGTTGGCCCAAATGGTGCAGGAAAAACAACCTTGCTACGAATGTTGGCGGGAGTCTTACCTCTACAGAAAGGGAATGTCGTGTTCACTTCTACAAAGGGTGGCCAAACGATTGAAAGAGAATTATCAACCAGTGTTGAATTGAGGGAACTTATTGGACATATGCCGGAGCAAGTTCGCTGGCAGGGCAAAAAAACAGTTCATGATGCAATGGTTGAAATCGCTGCTATGAGAGGTTCATCAGAACATCGTATTCTTGGATTGATTAAACTGGTAGGTTTGAAATCAAGAATTGATTCTCCACTAGATGAATTGAGCCAGGGTATGCGGCAGCGTCTGACCTTAGCCACTGCATTACTGGGTTCTCCGAATATTCTACTTCTCGATGAACCATTCAATGGATTAGACCCTGTTGCAGCACAAGCATTTGCCCAACTATTACGACAATTGAGTGAAAAAGGAGTTTCTATTGTAATCTCCTCTCACCAAGTATCAGGGCTAATTGGGATAATAGATAGAATCGCATTACTTCATCGCGGTCAACTACTAATCGAAGGTGAAATAAAATCGGTCGAAAAAGAGTTACAATTGAGTGATAGATTTGACTTAACAGGAACTTCACAGCCACCATCATCTGAGTTGATTGAAAAGTTAGGAATGGAACTGCTTGAATTTGAAACTAACCAAGACTCTTGGCAAATTCAACTGAAGGGTAATGCTGATGGCGTACTGAAAAAACTCATTAGTGAAGGGATTGAAATAGAATCTTGGCAACCACACGCACCCGATTTAGTAGAGATGTTATGCTCTTCAACAGGGCTTAGAGTAGAGGATGTTGGCTTAGAAATAACTTCATCCGCATTCCTACCACTGATTCATAGGAAGGTGGAAGAAGAATGAGCGGAAAAGCATCAAACCTAAAAGTAATCTCTCTTATTGTCAAAGAAAAAATCTTCTCGACAAGAATGTTATTGATGTTCCCAATATTACTATTGTTTATTCCTGGAATGGCTTGGGGATTTTCAGACCCTAACATCATTCTCCCAGGTGGTCATCGACCTGAAACACCGATGGAAGTGCTATTTTATTCCAGTCTTGGAATTGTTTTCGGTGGAACTATGTGTGCTGTTTTAATGGCGTTTGATGGTGTAAGCAAAGAAAGAGCAAGTGGAGTACTAGAAGTGAAATTAGCTCAACCTATGTCTCGCTTAAATCAAACACTTGCACTAGTACATGGTACTTCTATTGCAGTAATTATTCCCGTAACTATTTTGGTGCTAATCTCAGCATTTATTATTCGTTATAGAATGGGCGTTTGGCCAGAACTGATGGATCTCATTGTCCACATTATCGCAACTGGACTGATCTTAATATGGTATACATTATTCACCCTAATCGCTTCTTCAAAAGCGAGAGAGCAGGGTACTGCAATGGCCTTTGGAGTTGGAATTTGGTTTTTCTTCACATTCTTGTGGGCATTGGTAACAAGCATGGTTGCCTTTGCTTCTGGAATTGCCATCGGCCAAGATAATGATTCTTCTTGGATTGCATTAGAAGGAGCACTTGATTTATTTTCACCAAATGGCGTATATCACCACATATTAGAAACACGATTATCTGGTGTTCAACGCGGTGTTTCTGGTTGGCAAATTACGATAATGGCAATTGCTTGGACCGTTTTGCCACTTTGGATACTTGCAAGACGAATGGAAAATTTAGTTCCTTGAAAATATAGCAAAACACTGCCCATTAAGGGGCAAGTGTATTAGATGACACTTAGTATCAATTGATATGGCAGATGTACACGCTAGGCTGAAAATTTCTTCATTACTTCTCAGCGTAATAATGTTGATGATGACATTTTCACCGATGCAACTTCAAGAAAATAGATTTGAAGAACATATTGTTCCTAATGTTGAAGCAAGACAAGATGCTGGTGAAGTTAATTGCAGTGGATTGACGTTTGAGGATTTATTCGAATATGATTTTGCACATTTTGAACTTGAGATTCTGGATGACTGGGCGACTTCTAACTACTATGCCAACTCTTGGGTGAATGGTTCTAATGGAGCTGTAGTTAGAGATAATCTCGATGGTTTATTTGACGGCTTAGCACCTGGTGGAGGCAATGATTGGTTGAGTTCTGATGAGAGAGATGCTGTTAAAGCGATTGGACCAGATTGTATCGCCGACATGGACACAAGAATCGGACTGAAAGAAGGATGGTCACATCGCAGTGGTGTTGATTGGAACAATTGGAGTTTCGTTCAAGAGGGGATCGCATTGGATGAGGTAAATCTAGTTCCATCTGATCATGAAGAAAAAAGAACTTGTCAAAATTTGTTAGCATCTAATGGTTGCTATGAGATTCCTGTTTCAGCAACTGATGATTTAGAAATCAGTATGTTCCTTGCCGATGGAGAGGCATATAACACCCAATTTAACCAATTACCTAACAAAGGGGTGTCAAATTTCACTCTCGCATTAAATGTTACAAATGTGACTGATGCAATGTTTGTATTCACATTCCCTCAAACTCAAGGTTTGAGAATGCTAGAATATGCAACATTGGATGATGGCATTCAGAATGATGCACTAGAAATACCAATAGTAGAAAATCTTCCAAACGGGAGAATGAGAGTTTCTATTGATGTTGAATATCCTGCTTCGAATTACCCAGCAATTCGTGAAATATATATTGACTTCACTACTCAACAAGTTGAAGATAATGACATACCAATTTGGAGCAGTAGTGCACCTGATGATGGAATGATAATCCCGTTATCTGATGATGGAACTGTTATCGCTGTAGATGGAGAAAATACTGAAAATTGGGCAACTGATAACCATGGTTGGACATTAGATTGTGACTTCGTTGAAGATGGCTGGTCGAGTCAAATGGATGAGGATGGGGCATTTATCATTACATCTGTTGGCACTGGTACTTCACAAGCAACTTGTAACCTCATCGATCCGTATGGAGAATCTTCAGAACTATCTAGAACTTGGACATTTGGTCAACTATTTACATCAAGTGCTGTGATGAATGAACAAAGTGAGGAAGTAGAATTTACCATCACGCCAACTGGATTGGTTGGAGAAATGACAATAGTGGCTCATGCTCACCAATCAGACAATATGGCAGACGCAAAAACAATCACAGTTGCTACGAGTGAAATAACAACTGGTTTATCACTCAAGAAATTAAGACCTGGTATGGTAATGATAATGGGGGCTGCTGATGCAACTAATATGATGCCATATTCCTTTATTCTGAACTTTGGCCTTGAAAAATCAAGTTCTCCACCAGTTATAGAATTGGTTACTGGAATAAGTCAAGAAAATGCTACATGGGACGATAGCGGATTGAAATTTACCTTGAAAGGTATAGTGATCGACCCTGATGGTGAGGAAGTGACTCTATTGCTATCACTTTGCGGTGGCTCAACAACTGATTTCACCCAAGTCGGAACTAATTGGGAAATTGATGTTTCAATAGCCTCTTGTATGCAGCAAGGAATTACTGAATATGATGTAATTATTTCTGCTACTGATGAATCGGGAGTAATCGGAACACTATCTGTTTTCGTTCCTGACCCTTATGCTGAGGACAATGGTGGTGCCATAATCGATGATGGCAAACCTTCTGAAGAGGGTGGGCTACCCTCATTATCTATGCTTTCAACACTGATAATTACATTATTGGCAATGGCATTTTGGCAAAGAAAACAATATTTGTGAATACCGACCCCCTTAAATGAGGAGGGCTTCCGCATTGTGTTTAGGGAATACCATGTTTACTGGTACTATTGAGTCGTTGAGCCACGAAGGTGGATTACTTGTCAAATTTACAGGTTCGTCACCTGCGCTAGAATCTATAATCACTGATGCCGCCACTGGCGATTATATTGGTAAGGTGGATTCAGTACTAGGAAACACTAATTCTCCATTAGTTCATGTTGCACATATTGAAAGAAAACTCAACATGCAAGACTTAGTTGGAAAGGAAGTCGGCGTGAGGTCGAAAAAACCTCGTGAAGAACGCCAAAACAACCGTGACCAACGCAATGAAAGAAGCGGAGACCGTGATGGCTATCGCGGAAGTCGCGACGAAAGAAGGCAGGAAAAAAATCACCAGCCAAGTGAAGATTGGGATTGCCCTCAATGTCAAAATAATAATTATTCATTCCGTCAAAACTGTAACCGCTGTGAAGCACCTAAACCAAGTTCAGGTCGTTCAAGCTCTCGCCGCGATGAAAGATACGGCGGTAGAGATGACAATAGAGGTGGGCGTGATGACAACAGAGGTCGTGATGACAGCCGCGGAAATCGTGACGGTGGGCGTGACTCTAACCGTTCTAATGGACAACGAGATGGTCCAGATAACAGTAATGATTGGGAATGTCCTAAATGTCAAAACAGTAATTTCTCATTCCGTTCGGAATGTAACCGATGTGGTCTTGAAAAAGAAGGCGGAGAACCTAGCCCTTCTCGCCAACGAAGTGACAGAAGCGGTGGAAGAGATGGTGGAAACAGAGACCGCAGAGATAGTGGAAGCGATAGATTCAGTGGATCCGATAACCGTAGTGGTGGTAATGAAAGCCGCATGGACGGGGATTGGGACTGTCCTAAATGCCATAATAATAACTTCGCAAGAAGAGATGAGTGCAATCGATGTGGTCTGGCTCGTTCAGGCGGCGCCAGAAGAGATCCTGGACGCAGCAGCGGTGGTGGCTATAGTGGCGGC
>DAJY01000086.1:0-18168 GCA_002499015.1 Euryarchaeota archaeon UBA242 | reverse complement strand
GGTGGTGGCTATAGTGGCGGCGGAGGAAGAGATTCTGGACGTGGCCGAAGAGACGATTCAGCACCGAGAGGAAAACCAGAAGAGTCGGAATTTAGAAGATCTAAAGGAAAGAAAGATGGGCACGCTCATAACCGTGCCCCTGGCGAAATCCGGTCACAAAGTTACGAAAGAACTCGAGATTAGGCGTGATTGGAATGGGTGCAGAACACCATTACTTAGATGCGGTTGAAGCATTTGACAAAGGTGATTTTGAATTAGCCTTCGAACAATCGAAAGCTGCTACAAAACTAGACCCTTCACATGTTGATGCTTGGGTATTATATTCAGATTCTGCACTTGCTGGTGAAACGAAAAATCCAACACTCTCACAGGCTGCAATATCACTTAATGGATGTCGTAAAGCCATAGAATTAGACCCAATGCTACTGCAAATGTGGGTTAGAGGTGGACAACTTCTTTCAGACAATCTTGGATTACTTGATGATTCATTACAATGGTGGCAGGACTGTAGGCATCATGCACCTAATGAAGTTACACCTATTGTAGAACAAGCGACTATCCTCACCGATATGGGCTTATATGGTGAAGCAGATACTAGATTGAAAACTATTATTGAAAATAATATGGATATTGCAACATCTCAAACCGGAAAATTATACTATTTGATGAACTTGGTAAAGTCTGCAGCGGAAGGTACCTCAGGAACTTATTTTCTTCCGTGGGAGAAAAATCACGACGGCTGGGGTGCAATCACTAGTAAAATGAGAAAACCTCCAGTTTCTGAAACATTTATTTTCATGATGGCTACCATGCCATTTCTTTTGCTTGAAGTTGTATTAAGCGACAAAATATTTGGTGAAGGATGGGGTGGATTTTGTTTAACATCACTAGTAATATTTGCAACTGTATTATTCGGGATGAGGCTGGCAAAACGATGGACTGGGTTGTTAAATAAGCCTGCTTATAATTTGTTAAGGGCTATGAATTTTGAAGCATCTAGTGGATTTACAGTAATTGATGAAGAGATTAGATTATCCGTTCTTTACCTATACATTATGCAGAGAAAACCAAGAGCATGGCAAGAGAGAATGATAAAAATTATTAATTCAGGGAAGAAATTACCCCAAGGATGGAAACCTCAATTACCAGACTTTGATTCTCATCTAGATGAGATGGGTTACATTGATGAAGAATACGAAGATGAACAATTAGAACAGTTTGAGGAAGAGTGATTTCTCAACTCTATTCAATATAGTTCATTCACAGTATACTCTAATAAGAACATAATGTTCTTTTATTTTCAGTGAATCTAATAGAATTTCATTAAAACATACTCGATATCTTCAAGTTCAAGTCCTTCAAACTTATCTTCTAACATCTGTTTTATTTCTTCTATATTTAGATTGTTGATGTGATCTGAATCTAAGCCAATAGCATCCATGATTCGTGAAAAGAACAAATCCTTCGTTTCATACCAACCACCGAAACTAAAATATGACACATGGACCATGTCATCAATAACTAAACCATCACTCCATGTCACCTTTTTCAACCCTAAACCAACGCCAATAATACCAACGCGCTGATTCCAGATATCGACATCAATCCCATTAGGGGCGTCGGGAACAATGCAACAATGTTCAACAATAGTAGAAACCTCTGGAGGATTCTGAAAACTCCGATAGAATTCCACATATGCTTTGAAATCTGAGAAGATATTACCCACGACTCTTTGTATCATAATCACTTCGTAATCATCATAACTTTTTGAACCAAATAAAAGCGTAGAATCCACGAACATGTTTACATGATTTCTTTTGTAATCGTATAAGTCTTGTAAAACACTTATCCCCAATTTGTCCACACCTTCGAAGAACCGACCTTCCGGGAGATTCTCTATGAACCATGAAGGATCAAAATCAATCCATTGCCTGTTTTCTATTGTAGAGGTTCGCTTGGGTTTTCCATCTTCTCCAAGTTTCCACCCCATGTGTAAAGATGTACACCACAACTGATAAACTAATTCAGCAACAATCAAAATTCCATTGAATCTCAAGGCATTAAGTTGTGCTATCTGACATTCAAGTTACGGACAAGGAGCTCTTTGGAATCTATTGTCTCAACACCATTATTGTATACATGAGTGTAATTAGATAACCTCGAATGCAATATGCTATACTTATTTGTAGGATGGATTTGATGCCATCATCCCGATAATTGATATTAACTTTAACATGTTTTGTTCTGCTCAATACTTGATAGCAGTGCCGTAAGCAATGATTTCAACTCCTGATGTTTTGTCGTTGCCACCATTAGTCTTAGTGATAATGGAAGTTTCCAATCTCAGATTGATGACTTCATCAAATCCTGCTTTAGAAATATCTTCTCTAAGCCGTTGTTTTGCTTCACGGCGCGCCCAGTCAATGATTTTGGTGAAGACGTTAATCTCTCCGCCGAATAGCGTGACAATTCTACCTATGGTAATTTGTATCCAACTCGGAGACATAACGACACTTGCCATTACTGTTGTAAATTCCTTTATTTCTCTTCCACCCAGTGGCTTGCTCAAGGTACTTAATTTGTCTCCGTTTAATACGCTATGCGCTTTCTCTCGCTGAAGTAATGTTTCCTTCTTGGCATTTTGATAAATTAATGTGCCAATCAGACTTGCTATCCAAGGAGATAGTGATAAGAGTGAATATATCAAATAAATTGAGTCGCTCATTCACATATCCCTCATTGTATGTTCATTGGTGCCACAATCACTGCAGTTCCGTATGCTAGCAACTCAGCAGCACCACCCGCTACCGAAGATGTCGTAAATCGAACATTGACGACCGCATTGGCGCCGCGTGCTTGAGCATCGGCCAACATACGGTACAGTGACTGATTCCGGGATTCTTGTAAAAGTTCGGTATATGCCTTTAATTCTCCTCCTACAATATTTTTCAGACCTGCACCAATGTCTTTGAAAATGTTTTTTGACCTGACTGTGGAACCAGTAACAACACCCATGGATTGAACGATTGTTTGGCCTGGAATAGTTTCAATGTTTGTAAATGGCATAGTGATTGGTGGTTGCACAACATTTCCAACATTAACAATCACTTAATAATATGTATATCATAAATATTGAGATCTAGATCTTATTTAGGTCGATTATTCCTTCTTGTGCAACCCCGAGGAACCTATCACAAGGGTTAGCATTGAATACGCATTTGTCACGACGCTATCCCCGAATAAGACGTCGTGTACGAGGGTAACCCTTGTTTTCAAGTGATTCCAACACCAATGTTGTATGAGCACACAACGGTTTCCTCGCAAATATCCATATGGATATAGAGCGGAAGAAGAGTCTTAGATTCATGTTCCAGCAGTGTAATCTGTTGCATAAATTATTTGCTCTTGTGTTAATTCATCAATAGTGAATCCAAGGGTTGCAAGTTTAGTTGATGCAACATCTATGTCTTGCTGCTTTGTGATATCATAAACAATTGGATCCATATCCTTTCCTTCTGCCGCTAAACGGCATAATGCTAGATATTGATTAGCGAATGACATGTCCATTACTTCTGACGGATGTCCTTCAGCAGCTGCTAGATTTACTAAACGCCCTTCTGCAAGCAAGTATATCTTACGTCCATCCGACAAGAGATACTCTTCATTCTCGCTTCTAATAGTTCTAACACTTTGTGAAAGGCTTTTCAAATCTCCAATATTTATTTCACAATCATAGTGGCCTGTGTTTGAAATAATTGCACCATCCTTCATTGAAGCAAAGTGTCTCTCAACTATAATGTCCTTCATTCCAGTAGCAGTACAGAATATATCACCAATCGCTGCTGCGTCATCCATCTTCATTACTCTGAAACCATCCATTACTGCTCTAAGTGCTGCTAATGGGTCAATTTCTGTAATGACTACATTTGCACCCATTCCCTTTGCACGCATTGCCAAACCACTTCCACAGTGGCCATATCCTGCAACAACGAATGTCTTTCCAGCAATCAATACAGATGTTGCTCTAATAATTCCATCCAATGTCGACTGACCTGTTCCATAGACATTGTCAAAGTCCCACTTTGTGATTGCATCGTTTACTGCTAATACAGGGTAAAGCAAGTCTCCTGCTTCTGCCATTGCTCTTAGTCGGTGAACACCAGTGGTTGTCTCTTCAGTACCACCGATTACACCTTCTGCATACTCTTTCTTTTCACCATGAACACGGACGATTAAATCTGCTCCATCGTCTAAAGTCAAGGTTGGTCTGAATTCAAGGGTCTTGTCAATACACCAATAGAAATCTTCAACTGATTGTCCATGCCAAGCGTGAACTGAATATCCTTCTGAAGCTAACCATGCGGCTACATCATCTTGGGTTGATAGAGGATTACATCCTGACCAGGATATTTCAGCACCTGCAGCAGCAATCGTTTCGATTAGTATTGCAGTTTCTTTGGTAACGTGAAGACATCCCGTTACACGCATTCCTGCTAGAGGTTTTGTCTTCAAAGCCTCTTCACGTAGTGCTTCCAATACTGGCATTCTTGCCCTTGCCCAATCGACTCTCAATGCACCTTTTGGTGCTAAGGAAATATCAGCAACGGTGTACTGCTCGGTCTTGTCCATGTGCTGCTCCAGTAGCACATACTAATTGAATATAAGCATCTGATTATTCCTCTTGCTTACGCTCAATATGGGTAGCAGGTTTTTGCCTAAGACAAAACTCAACCTTGTTGCTGTGCATACTGTAAAGCATACTGCTGTGCGTATTGCGATGCAGTAGCCTCATCATATCCTTGGCCCATGAATTGCTGTAGATATTGCTGATAAACTGCTGGATCTATGGCAGCAGTTGCGGCAACTGGGGCAGCCGCAACTGGCGCAGCGGCAACTGGCGCCGCTGCTGTTACAGCATCTGCGCCGATTCCGGCCTGAGCAGCATATTGTTGGGCATACTGACGCGCAGTTTCCTCAGGGTATCCTTGTGCAACCAATTGTTGTACATATTGTTCAACAGGGTCTAGTTGTGCTGCGGTAAATCCGCCAGCAGCAGCGTGGAAATCTTTGGAAGTGTCATCCATTGAATCCGAACTACCCTTGCGCATTATTACCATTGTTACAGCCAGGATAGCGATAATTACAATCGCAATTATTCCGATTGTAGTCATATCCATTGAACCACTTGTACCAGTAGGACCGTTATCGGTAGTAGGAGCCTTCCATTCACCATTCTCAAATGTCCAAGCGCCATCCCATTGACATTCACCATCACCATCTAGAATCCACTCTCCGCCTTCTGCTTCAGCAGCAACATCAGCTTCAGCTCCTTGACAGGCTGGTAAGTTGATTTCTATTTGCTTGTAAGAAACCCAACGTTGGTCATCTCCAATTCCTTCATATATCTTGATGTAAATGAGGATTACTTGGGATTTGTTTGTATACAATCCATCCATTGATAATGTCAAGTCAAATGCTTCACCATCAGCAAGTCCAGAAGTGGTCTTGTTCCAAGTTCCTAGAATCTTCTTGTTGTATTGTTGTACGAATGATTCATTGAAGTCTGCGAGAACAAATGCTGTTTCGATGTATACTTCACCTTGCTCACTACCACTTAGAACAGAACCAGAAATTGTAATTGTGTCTGTATCAATGCGGGAATTAGCATTTGGAGAGTCGAGTTGTACGACCGGTTCTTCATCGCCGAATCCAGCTGGAACTATCACAAAGAACATACGGAATTTCTCTGAAATCTTACCTGCCTTATCATAAGTCACTAATTCCATACGGATGGTATTTTCATTTGCACCAGTTGAGTCAACTGTTACATTTCTGAAAGTATATGCCCATTCGCCATCACTTGCGTCGCTTTGAGTAAATGTATGACCCTCTAATGCAAAGTCATCAACACCATATGGTGCATCAAACAAAACCTTCCATTGATATGTCTCAATTCCGTTTCCTTCTAAAGCATCTTGATCGCTTGAATTGCTGGCATCGAAATGGATTGTTGTTTCACCATCATCATCAAGAGTGATTCTGTAAATATCCCATTCAGTACTTGAAACCGTTTTGGTTCCAATAAATTCAACTTGGTCTTGATACTCAGGACGCATGTCGATTTCAGTGTTTGCTGTTGGCCTGTATTCGTCTGCATAGACATCATTTGTTTCAACGGTGACATCGATGATACGTGAGTGACCTGCGTCATCGTGTAGCATCAACTTGACATTCCATTGTTCACCTTGTGCGCATCCGGTTGCACTTGACAAATCATTCTTACAAAATTGCATTACTGGACTCATATCCGTGGTGTGTCCAACTCCACTTGCCATTGTTGAACCATCCCAAGAGGTTGGCCCATCAACAATCCAATCTGTTGACAGAGTGGATGAAGTACTGGTTGTATATCCAAATGTAATCGTTGCATCGCTCTTCATGTACTTTACAGTATACTTTCCAGTTGAAGGGTCAATATTTGGAGTTTCTCCATTGATAGTCAATTCCAAACCGTTACCGAGTGTTCCAAACCCTTCAGGGTATGGACTTACTTGGTATGATAGCATGTTACCCAAGAGTGGGAATGTCATACTATCAGCACGGTCAGAGACAGTTGCAACATCCATTGTAGTGACGATTAGACCACCGTCATAGTAAGAACAAACACCGAGAACAGTATCTTGGATATCAGCAGAAGAACGAATGACTCTTTGGAAGTATCCTCCATTCTCCATGTATCCATTACATGTAACTGGCACTTCATTTGCACTAACCGACTTGGTATTGAGTACTGCTTCAGCAACAGTAGATTCTGCATCAAATCCTTGGAATGCATTAGAGTTGATATTGTCCATCATCGGATGGTATGGGTCTGCTAGATCCATATCCGTGTATGTAATTTTACTTTCAGGAGTATTTCTGCTTTGGATATCCAAACCAAATGGTAGACGTCCAGATAATCCCTGGTCTGTACCATAGATTTGGCTTCCTTGCGGTCCAAGGTGAGCTTGAACAGTTCCGCCCGCAGACATGAATCCTTCTAGAATTTGGCGATTAGAAGTACTTCCAATCTTTTGGAAATATCCTCGTCCACCATTTTCAATATCCTTGGCTGCAAGAGTATCTTGCCATGGCAGAATGATCTTGTCATAATGAGTAAACCAACCTGCATCGAAATATGTTTCCCAATCATTGATGCTGTATTGAGTATATGACATACCCAATAAGGCCAAATCTTGCTTAATCGCAGTAGTACGAGCAGATGTATCGCCCAATATTGCCACATCGATGTTGCTTTCAAAGGTTGCAATGAAATAACGAACGTTACCTGACGGGTTACCATTAGCTAATTCTGCCGAGAAACTGATATTGTATTGGTGACCATCTTGCCATCCATTCCATGGAGTGAACTCAACAGTTATCCGCTGGTGTGCGGACAAACTTTGTTGTGGACCTGCAGTAGTCGTGTGTGCAGTAGAACCCGTTGTAATATCTTCAATGTTCATATTAAAGACATAATCTCCACCAAGAACACCATTTGTGACTACAACATCCCATGAATGGGTAAGAGCACCATCAATTGGCATTACGCACTCGAGCGCTTGGTCTGAAATACAGGAGAGTGTTTCAGGGTTTCCAAGGGTTACATCGACTGATTCAACATTGAAAATAACTCTCTTCTTGTTATTAGCAACTGAAATTTCATCGTCATTAAACCAATTCTGACCTGCTGTAGTATTGTCAAATATGGTTTCAACTTGCACCATGTATACTCCTGATGTGAACTCGTGAGAAGCGATAATATCAGTTGATACATCCTCAGCGTCTACATTTGTACGAGACATTGTGTATGATGCTTCTTCCAAGAAGGTATACTCTTGAAGGGAGATATTATTGAATGCAACACCCTTGAATCCATCATTAATACCATTTCGTCCATCATCGTCGGATTGGAATTCGAAATTAATTTGTGCAGTAGAACCTGCTAAAGAGGCACATTCATAATTCCAATTCTGATTGTTTGAATCAGATGTATTGAGTACATAGATGTGAGTCAAGTCAATATTAGCCGTCTTAACTAAATCATCTGTATTAAAGAAGACATTGTAATTGCCACCAGACCCATCTGTAGAACTAGAATCTCCAACAAATGAGATCTCAACATTATCAAAGGATTCTGAAGAGTTGATAATACCATCGTTGTTATCGTCGACCCTACATGTCCCATCTTCGTTATAATCGTTCCATTGTCCCATTAATATAGCACTGAAGTTTCCAGCACTATTGACATAATCCAATGTGAGTACTGCATAGTCATTGACATCAACAATACTTGTTCCATCTGAATCAATTCCATAGAATGTATCAGCATAATATTCAAAGTTAAGTGAAACGAAATCACCAGACATACTGGTAAGATCTACTTCTGGTAATGACATTGTTTCATTTGCCCATGCATCTCCGTACCCTTTGGTAGAAGTGTCACACGGATGTCCGAACCAATATGCGTTATTGTTGAATATCTTGTCGTTACAGCCAGCTTCATTGTATACTGCTCCTCGTGGATTATTACTTTCAACATACCTATATCCTTCTGCACCACCTTCAAAGGATTCTTTACAAATCTCTGTAGGAACGCCACAGTAAATATCTGAAGGTGTTGCAGTGAAGACCTTTGCTTCAATATCGAAATCAACTAAGGTATTACCCCAATTATTTGTTGTTACTCCAATGTCAAAGATTCCTTCTGCATACAAACTACCAGGTTTGAAGTAATCAATTCCTTCAACTGCTGGGTCGTAAAGATTGAATGGGGTCAAATATCCAATAATCTCATCATTGAGTGATTGCTCATCCCAAGCATTATTTGTCAATGACGCACTAACTCTATATGTAGTGTCGTTGACAACATTGACTGACAAAGAGGTTGTATATTCTTCACCAGGTCCAAGATTTGTTAATGAGATTTGACTTTGTTGTGTTTGTGGGTTGGCTAAGAATGCTGTAGTTTGCTTCCAAATTGAAATGTTGTCAATTGCAAAGCCGTCAAGTCCGGACCATCTGCTTTCATCGCTATCAGCAATACTTCCATCGAATCCAGTTCTAAATCTAAATCTAATGTCAACTGTTTCTCCAGCCCAACTACTTAGGTCAAATGCACCAACTCCATCTTCTGTGAAATTGTTCCAACCGTAGTGAGTTCCGCCGCTATATATTCCGTAGTGATAGACACCCTCGGCAACTCCTCCGAATCCCTGCTTGGTCAAGCGGTCATTGTCATAACCGCCCCATAAGGATGAACCAGAAGAACAGGCTGCGTTGATCATAGCCTCTGTTGGACAGTTAATGGTTGACCAGCCGGTTTCTATGCTTCCAACCTCAATAATCGCTAAATCATCCCAGACATCACCAATAATCCAGCCATTTGCATCAGCGCCACCAAGTGCGCCGAAAGATAAGGATTGGAATACTTCAATTCCCATGAATGCGCGGTCGGAGCCTGTTAGGTCTACTGCGTTTAGAGTCATAGCATCGTCCCAGTTACGCCCGTATCCAGTCCAAGTGTCGCCACTTGCATTTGTATCATAGATACCAGCCCACATGAAATCAGTAGGATTGTTTTGATTGGCTGAGAAGTTTTCGCTACCACTCTCAAACTCTGAGTGATTCACTTCTTCGTGCCATTTAGTTGATTGGTCAATATACTCTTCATAGGACCAAGTACACCCAGTTCCACAGCCTGCTTTATTCTCTGCCGTGTCCCAATCCATTGTGTATACGGTAATATTGGTCGAATTGGCTTCATCAACGATCTTTAATTCAACATCTAAGGTAGCGGATTGGCCATTCAGTGTATCCATTCCAGTATTGGTTACAGTAACATTGAGGTCGCGTGTTCCTTCACCTACAATTCCAAAGAATCTGTCAACAGGTGATATGTCCAAGCCAGTAATGGATAAATCTCTATTATCCATCTCAATAACTGAGATTGAATCATATTGACCCTCCCACCCTAAGTTGTCAATCCAATTTCCAAAGTTGTAAGATGTGTGTCCAACAACGATATCTGGGGCCGAACCTGCTGCACCAGCAAGTTGACCTACTTCAGCCATACTTGGTCTGCGGCCTGCCTCGTATGATAGAGGACTTACGTGGCCTCCAGCACCATCGGACAGTGTAACTTGTACAGTTGTTGGGAAGTTAAGCCAGAAATTAGAGGTTGTACCTCCGGCAGAGTCGGTAGTGTTTTGTTGATATGCAACAGTTGGATTAATGAAATCTGGTTCATTGTCACCATTCAAATCTGCAACTGTAACAGCATAGGAAATGTATGGTCCAAAGTATGCGAGAGATGGTGCGGACCAAGTCCCTACTGCAGATGAGGTCACATAGGTCACATTTTCGATATTGCCATCATTCAAAACAATAGTATCGGTTACACCGTCATCATCCATATCACCGATGTCAAAACCACTGGAAAATGTAGTTGCCATGTTAATTGTATTCGTATTAACTTGATTTGACCCGTAGGTGTAAGCCGTAGGATAACCAGGAGTGTTTCCTGGTGCCAAACAGTTGAATTCTATGATAGAAACGTTATCGTCGTTACCAGGGTTGGTTGTTTGTCCAGTGCTGTAATCAACACCCTCAGACCTCAACAAGAATATATCGTCATCGGTACATGTTCCAGTTACACTAGTCTGTGATTCACCCCAATCTCCAATTTCCATAGAGCGGTATGAATTGGCTTTAGCCGATCCAAGTGAAGTAGTAATTGCAAGAGTTGAGGAAGTTATTGGCCCGGAATATGTGACGACTCTTTGCGTGTCAATATCGGTCATTAAATCAAGCACGTAAACATCATCGTTACCGTCTTGGTCTGCATCGCCAACTGCTAAATCCCATGCCCAGAAGTGAGTAAATCTCGCACCGATATTCCAGCCATCATTATTACAGCCTAGGTTTTCGATAATTGTGACGTTACCCGGGTCACCAGCAGGTGCCCCATTGTCATCAGTTTTGAAGGGGTTGTTTCTTTGGAAAATTACTATGTCGGTGGCGTTGTCGCCTGTAAATTCACCAACTTCTATGAATTGCACATTAGCAAATTCATCCCACTCAGCATCTCGTGAAGCATTCTTTGAGACCCAAATATCTTGGCGCTCTGAAAAATCACCGTTTCCATCATTCCACAGAATCGTAATGGTATGAGCTCCGTCAGTAGCCATGGCAATATCATTTGCTCCATCACAATTGAAATCTCCAATTGCAACATCTTGCGGGTCACGTCCAGTTGTATAACTTCGACTCATTGAAGCACTCGAAGTTGTGGCTAAGGCGGCGGTAGTTGAAAGTAGCATTATCAGTACTAGGAAAGTACTGCGAACTTGGGCCTTCAATTGCTCTGTTTTGATTGACATCATCATCACTGCTTACCGCGAGCGCCACTTCCACTTTAATGCTGTTGCCTTTAAGATTAGTTATTAAAGCCAATAATAAGCCCTCAGTGGCATTTTTGGATTATTTATAATCAGCAATGTACCCAATTAATTAGCACTTCACTTTTATCAAAATAATCAGCCGAATATCATATTATTCTTGAGCGATGAATAGATTTTTTTCTTATCTGATTAAAGTAGTAAATACTACTAAATTATTCTCAGATACGACCATTTAACCACCTTGGAGAAGGCCCCCAACCCACCGCGTCACCGCCATGGATTTTGACCAATTTTCCTGCTGAGAAAAGAGACTCCAACCAGACATCAAGTTCGATTCCTTGGCGGTTACCGAGTTTTGAACTGGCAACCTCTTCAATGACATCGGTCCTTAGAGCAGTTCCACCATATTCCCTGACAACTATTTCCATCAATTCCCTTAACCAAGCTTCTGCCATCGGATCAACGCTCATTTTCCCTTGTGCCGGCATAGGCTCATCGGTATCATCAAGCATCTCCATCAATTCAATCGGATCTGGCTTTCTCGCACCATCAACTCCAATTTTATCTATCTCTTTTTGAAGGTTTAATTCACCTATTGGCCTGCGAACAATTGGAATACGACTAGGGTCTGGAGTTGGCCCCATATCTAGTGGTTTATCTTCTAAAGGCGTGTCGTCAAAAACAACTTTTTGATGTATATTTGATTTTTTTGAATTCGATTTGGAAACTTTAGAGAGATTGGTCGCTTTCACCGCTTCTCCAACCGGCATAGTCCATCCTACACCATCCAATCCAAGTTCACCTACTCTTTCAGCAACCCATTCTGCTTCGCCTTCTAGAGAGACCCGAACATCATGGTCATCCGAACTGAATCGGTACCTTACTTGACCGCTTAGCTGTGCCATCAACCAAGGGTGAATCGCCAACATCCTTGAAGGTAGTGCTTTGTAAATCATTACAATTTGTAATGGACTCATTGCTTAGCAAGTTGTCTCAATACTGTGTGCAAGATGCCACCGTTGCGATAATATTCAACTTCTACAGGGGTGTCCAATCTAACTTGTGCATTAAATTCAATTTGAGAACCATCCAGTTTTATCGCAGTGATTTTCATTACCTCTAAAGGTTTAACAGAATCTGTAAGTGGTATGTTGAATAATTCAGAACCATCAAGACCTAATGAGTCGTGAGATTGTCCTTCCATGAAGGTCATCGGCAAAACTCCCATCCCCACTAAGTTGGAACGGTGAATCCTCTCAAAAGAGGTTGCAATTACCGCTTTAATCCCTAACAAATATGTTCCTTTAGCAGCCCAATCTCTACTTGAGCCAGTACCATATTCTGAACCTGCCAATACGACCTTTGGACCTGCAGTTTGTGCCGCTTCATAGACTGAAGTTATCTCACCTGTTTCATGGTTGAGAGCATAGCCACCTTCTGTACCAGGTGCCATTTGATTTCTAATTCTAACATTGGCGAATGTTCCTCGCATCATTACTTCATGATTGCCTCGCCTAGAACCAAATGAATTGAAATCTCCCTCCCCAATACCGCGTTCAGTCAACCATTTTCCAGCCGCACCATCGGCTGGGAATGAGCCCGCCGGAGAGATATGATCTGTTGTGATAGAGTCGCCAAGTTTTAGCAATACACGCGCATTTTCAATCGATTGTATAGGTGATGGTTGTTCGTCCAATCCACTGAAGAATGTTGGAAGTCGAATATATGTCGAATCTGCTTGCCAAGGATAAAGTGGGCTTGCTTCGGAAGGTATGCCATCCCATCTCGGTTCATTCATTGCATCTGCATATCGTTGACGGAACATTTCAGGAGTTATCACCGAGAGTGATTCTGCTATTTCTTCATCGCTTGGCCAAATGTCAGAAAGCATCACCGGCTCCCCATCGCTGGAATATCCAAGTGGCTCTGTAGTCATATCAATTTCGAGAGTACCAGCGATTGCGTAGGCGACAACAAGTGGAGGGCTTGCCAAATATGAAGCCTTTACTTTACCGTGAACTCTGCCTTCAAAATTTCTATTTCCTGAAATTACTGAACCAACGATTAGCCCTTCCTCATCGATTGCACTTTCAATAGATGTATCGAGTGGGCCTGAGTTACCGATACAAGTGGTACAGCCATATCCAACGACATTGAATCCCATGGCATTGAGATCTTCTTGCAAACCTGCGGCTTGATAGTATTCTGTAACAACTCTTGAACCAGGGGCGAGAGATGTCTTGACCCATGGCTTAACTGTAAGGCCTTTTTGTCGAGCCTTCTTAGCAAGTAAACCTGCAGCCAACATCACACCAGGATTTGATGTGTTAGTACATGAGGTAATGGCTGCGATTACAACATCTCCATGATTCAAATCAAATCGTTCCCCATCCAAATCAACCATGGCTCCTTTTGACAACTCCTCGGTTTCTAAACCGTGACCATGATGGCCTAATTCGTTGGTTAATGAATGCTTAAAGTGTTGCTTCATAGCACTCAAATCAACCCTATCTTGAGGTCTTTTTGGACCTGCAAGTGCTGGCTGAATAGTAGTCAAGTCCAATTCCACTGTTGAAGTATATGATTTCTCAGGATCTGTAGATGAATACCAAAGTCCCTGCGCCTTAGAATACGCTTCAACACCTTCTATTGCACTCTCTTCTCTTCCAGTCAAGCGCAAATATTCCAATGTTCTTTCATCGACTGGGAAGAAACCACAGGTTGCACCATATTCTGGAGCCATGTTAGCGATTGTGGCTCTATCTGCAAGAGATAATGCAGTCATTCCTCGGCCAAAGAATTCAACGAATTTTCCAACAACGCCTTTCTTTCTAAGAATCTCTACGATTCTAAGAGTCATATCAGTAGCGGTAACACCTGGATTTAGTTTTCCGGTTAAACGAACTCCGACAACGTCTGGTGCTAGCATGTAAATTGGTTGACCAAGCATTACAGCTTCAGCCTCAATCCCTCCAACACCCCAACCAAGAACTCCTAATCCATTGATCATTGTTGTATGAGAATCAGTACCTACGAGTGTATCTGCTAACCAAAGTCCATTTTCTTGTCTAGCAACGCTTGCCAAATACTCTAAATTCACTTGGTGAACAATTCCTCTTGATGGTGGTACTACTTGGAAATCTGCCAAGGATTGTTGACCCCATTTTAGGAATGTATACCTTTCCATATTTCTGTGATATTCAATATCTAAATTCATCTCCAATGCATTACTATGAGCACCTGAAACATCAACTTGAACCGAATGGTCGATAACAAGGTCAACTGGAACTTGTGGATTGACTTTTTCAGGATCTCCACCCATCTCAACCATCGCATCTCTTAGTGCAGCCAAATCAACCACTGCCGGAACTCCAGTAAAGTCTTGAAGAATTACTCTTGATGGTCTAAACGGTATTTCTCCACGTTCTCCATTTGCAGTCCAAGCAGCAATATTTCTAATGTCATCTTCGCTGATCAAGAAGCCATCATTGCCACGCAATGCCCCTTCTAATAGAATACGAATAGAGTATGGTAATGCGCTGGTATCGACACCATTTTCATCAAGTCCAGATAGAGAGTAATATTCTCCACCAACCGAAAGAGTTCGTCGGGCATTGAAGGTGTCAATCATAGCCATATTACATCCGATTAGGAACACATCTATGAACACACCCATCAAAGGTGCTCAACAAATCAATTGATTACTTTCAGAAGTATGTGCGGTACCAAGGAGTTTTTTGAGTCGAATCTGTAGTTACGCTAACCAATGTTACAGCATTGACTGGTACGTCTTGAGCACCAGTAGGAATGTTAGAAATTGAGTCAACATGTTCCATTCCATCTGTGACGTAGCCAAATATAGTATGCACCCCATCTAAGTGAGAAGGATTACTATCACTCGGCACGATGAAGAATTGAGAACCACCGGTGTTTGGATTGGCTGTTTTCGCCATAGAAAGTGCTCCTGCTGTATGTTTCAAACCATTTGATGCCTCGTCTGGAATAGTCCAACTTGTCTTAACGCACGATGTAGAACTCGCTTCGACTACTCCGTTACAATAGCCATACCACTTAGCAGCATGACCGCCAGTACCATCGCCATTGGTGAAATCTCCACCTTGAATCATGAAATTATCAATAACTCTGTGGAAATTGGTTCCATCGTAATTCCCATTGTCCGCATTTAGAACAAAGTTCTCAACATGTATAGGTGCTAAATCAGGATTTAATTCAATCGTAATAACTTCATTATGAAACTCGCCTGAAGCATCAGTCCATGTCACATTTAGATATGCTTCTGTTGCAGTTATTGTCTTCTCTGTATTTGCAAGCGTGATTCCAGCGAGAATCAAAACCAATACCATTCCCATTGCCACCATTCCAGCTATTGTTGGAGTTCCATCATTAAGCAGGCGAGGGAATGTTGTTTCGGAAAAACCCAAATTTTGCATTTCATTCAATAATTCGTTATAGGATGCGTTCGCTTTCTTATCACTTGGCGCATTCTTAACCGATTCTTTCAACAGTGATGCTGCCTTACGGTACTCGCCTTTATTGCGATTACTTTTTGCTATTGCCCAAGTTGCCTCGCCAGCAATACGCAGAGTGGTTGGATGTGTTCCGCTAGCATCAATTGCCCGCAGTTCCAAAAGAGCGCCTTCGGCTTTTCCTTTGAGGATCAACTTCTCTGCCTTTTGCCATGATTCGGACATATTGTCTGCGGCCATGTTCAATGCCAGATGCTAATTGGTTTTGAGTATCACCCCTAAACCGTTTGAATTGAAACAGAAAAAAGACCCTCATAAATTGATTAAAATAACTATTCCACATGAGGATTATTGGTTGAAAACCATGGTAAAATAATGCTCAAATAGTGAGCGCGCTTCCAACATGTTCAAAGAGTGTATGCGGACCCCAAATGTCAAGAGGCGTGAGTTTTACCGTCACTAACCTCTCAGGGACGACCCACGATGACAACCATTGCAAACGATTTCACAATAAATATCGCTACAGCAAACGGAACAGGTTCTCAAAGTGCGAACCTGATTCTCCTTCAATCATTATTTGAAATGGGAATTCCTGTTTCTGGGAAAAATATGTTCCCATCAAATATTTCTGGACTGCCAACTTGGTATATCGTAAGACTTTCTGATTTAGGATATCAAGCACCCGGTGACAGAACTCACATCCAAGTATTGGTCAACACTGCAACATGGGATGAGGACTTGGAAGCTCTTGAAACTGGCTCAGTAGTAATTTGGAATTCGGATGCAAAAAAGGAGATGAATAGAGAGGATGTCATATCATACCCTGTCCCGATGTCTTCATTGGCACGTAAAATCAATCCAAAAATTGCTAAGTTAGTCACCAATATCGTATATGTTGGCATATTAGCAGAAATACTTGGCATCGACCAAGCAGCATTAGATTCTGCATTAGCTAAGCAATTCAAAGGAAAGGAAAAAGCGATTGGGCTGAATATCACTGCACTAGAATTGGGCCGCGATTACTTCAAAGAAAATCTCTCCAAGCAAGACCCGTATGTGGTTGAGGGAAGAGAATTGAAAACTGCAAAATTCTTCATCGATGGTAACGAAGCAACTGCTTTGGGTTGCCATTTCGGTGGCGTTCAAATGCTTGCTTGGTACCCAATTACCCCATCTTCTGGAATTGCAGAAGCAATTATCGAATATGTCCCTCAACTTAGGACAAATGATGAGGGTGAAACAACGTGTGCTGTTATTCAAGCTGAAGATGAATTGGCTGCTGCTGGCATGGTAATCGGTGCTGGATGGGCTGGCGGTCGTGGAATGACTGCAACCTCAGGCCCTGGTATTTCTCTAATGCAGGAATTTATTGGACTGGCTTATTTCGCAGAAATTCCTTCTGTATTCTGGGATGTTAACCGCGTTGGACCGTCTACTGGACTACCGACTCGTACTCAACAATCTGATATTACAATTCTATACGAAGGAAGTCATGGCGACACCCAACATATCGTTTTGATTCCAGGAACAGTCGAGGAATGTTTTGAGTTCGGCTGGAGGGCAATGGATTATGCTGAAAGATTCCAAACCCCAGTATTTGGATTATCCGACCTAGACTTAGGAATGAATCGCTGGGCATGTGAAGGATTTACTTACCCTGAGCAAGATATGGATAGAGGAAAAGTAGTAAGAGATCGTGATGTTTTTGAAGCGTTTGAAGATTTCGGACGTTACCGCGATGTTGATGGCGATGGAATCCCATACCGTACTTTACCTGGCTCAGGAATGGACCCTATCCTTTATCGAGGAACTGGCCATAACACCAAGGGTGTTTATTCTGAAAAACCACAGGACTACGTTGACCTTATGTCTAGATTAAAGAAGAAGATAAACGGTGCAAGAGAACTTCTTCCTGCACCACTCTTGCGAGAAGAAACTGAATGTGAAGTTGGTATTATCTATATCGGAAGTATGGAAAATACAATCCAAGAAATTGATGATATTCTTGAAGCGACTGGCCTAAAGGTAAGTCAATGCCGTGTTCGCGCACTACCGGTGTCAAACCAAGTTGCAGAATTCATTAGACGCCACAAAACTACTATCGTTCTTGAAATCAATCGAGATGGTCAACTGTGGGGAATTCTACGAAAGGAGTTGCCGAATGATTTGGTAACAAAGATTCATTCTGTTGCTTATTCTGATGGCCAACCGCCACGGGCAAGAATATATTCCGACTTAAT
>DAJY01000077.1:444-6754 GCA_002499015.1 Euryarchaeota archaeon UBA242 | reverse complement strand
ATTGGACGTGATCTGGTAATTGTACTAGGAGGAGATGGAACATTAACCAGTATTTCTCACAACATTGATGCAAATACTCCAGTAATGGGAGTCAATTCTCATCCAATAGATGATAATGATGATGATGGAAGCTTTGGATTTTATATGGATTCAAGCATCCATACATTTGCAGAGGATATTCAATCTGCGCTGGATGGTACTGCAATCGAAAATAATTTACCACGCTTACAGGCAATCATAGATACTACATCTGGCAATCGCTTTACAACAGACCCTGCAATGAATGATTTGCTAATTGCAAATACGCATCAATATGCTCCAAGCAAGTATCATCTGCGAAGAGGAGAAGATAAATTGGTTCAGCATAGTAGTGGATTAATATTTTCAACATGGTTGGGAAAGGGAGCATGGTTAAGTCATGCTGCAAATGAGCAACAATACAAGCAAATATGCGACTCTATAGAATTGGGTCAAACAGATTCCCACTACTTTATGCTAGCAAGAGATATTCCTCATTCACAGAGAAAGGACAACCCTTGGGCATCTTTAGCTTGGACATCTGAAACGACCACATTAACATCTGATATGCATAGAGGAATGATCGTCCCTGATGGCTGGGATGAAGTTCATTTCAATAGAGGTGCTACGATTACAGTTAATTTAGAGGCTCCTAGAATTCGATTGTTAACATTTAGGCAATCGATGAGTCAACGTCTTCACAACTTGAGCAACTAAGAATGTGTAAAGATTCAACTTCGAACTGAATATTATTAGATTCAATTCTTTACTCTGTAAAAGACATACCATCTTGCAGCAATTTGCAATACATATAAACTGAATAATCTTAGCATTATTTCAGTGAATAATACTGAATCAGTGGTTATTCCGAAGTCAAAGATAATCATCCCAAGTAAACACAAAGTAATAATTTCAGTCAAAGATTGTAATGATTGCATAACTTGTGTTGATGTAGCCCGCATAACAGCAATCTCTGTTTTTGAAAGGAGTAACTTCATGCTATGCATGGCCTCTTTCATCATTCCTAATGGATTCCAGAACTGTTTCCTTCAAAGTTACCGCTTCTTCGTGCCTTAAGGCCATAATTCAAATTAATGGAACTATATTCCTTGTCCCGTCCTCAAAAGTCGATGATGACATTCTCGCGCTCAACACCAGTTACTTCGAACAATTGACGGCGTTCACAGCTTTTCATGTTGGCAACAAACACAGTAGGAATCATTTGGATGGTTTTGTTAAACGATGTTACGGATGAGTTGTAAAATTCTCTTCGGTCAGCAACTTGATTCTCAAGTGCTACTAATTGATTTTGTAAATTAATGAAAGACGAATTCGCCTTCAAGTCAGGGTATTGCTCAGCAACCATGTTGATTTTTGGCATAAGCCCTGCAAACGCTCCTTCTGCGGCTCCTACACCTCGCACATCACCAGATGCAAGTGCTCCAGCAGCTGCTTGTCGAGCTTTAGCAAATTCCATAAATAAATCCTTTTCATGCTTTGCATAACCCTTTACCATGTTCACTAGATTAGGGATCATATCATATCGTTGTTTAAGTAAAACATCAATATCAGCCCATGATTTGTTGACATTTTCTTCAAGATTAATCAAGCGATTCCATGTCGAGAAAAACCAAACAATGAATACAATGAATACAAGTCCTGCTAAGAGTCCACCAATAAGAAGCATATCTGCCATGTTAAATGCTTAAGCCGATATGCTATGAAACCATCGGTTTCCACATAAGAGGAGAGACAAGGTTTCAAGCAAGTATCTCTTCACGAGTGATTCCTTTTCGGTTACATAACTCATCTGAAGTTTGGGCCATAAATAAGCCACAGATTTTCAAAGCACCGTGTAGACCTGGTCGCGCTTGACCAATCAATTCGCCTTCCCCAACTGCAACAGAACGGACAAGTGAAGTTTACATGTCAATCATTTGCATATTGGTAATTAATTTTGACAATGATGACAAAAAGAAAATGACAAAATACAAGAACGCAAGTGCGAGACTCATTCCCAAAAATACGCCTAAGGCTTGACTTGAAGTGAAATAAAGGTTTCAAAATGATATTCGAGAACCGAAACTGCACCCCATGATTGAAACATAATCAACCCGAGTGTGAAATATACTGCTCGAAGTGTAAAAGTGGTGGTCTTGGCGCACCAACCATGAACTGGTGCTCAAAAAGTATTGAACCATCCTGATTTGCAACATAAGGTTCGTTCCAGCTCCAAACATATTTACTTGGCGTTGGAAAATGCCATTCACCTGCATTGTTTTTCAAGCCACCATATCAAATGGTCTTCAATACATGACTGGAAGTCTGTGGTGTTTCAGAGTAAAGAATACAAACCAATCCCACAAAGAATACAAACAACCGGCATGATGAGTAATTCAGCCGACGAACGAATCCTACCTAAATTAGCAAGTTCAGTACCACGTTGAATATTTGCTTTCATTCCAGGAGAGTCCTCTCCATGTACAGAAATGGCTGTGTGACCGATGGAACCATCAAGGCCTTCGTTAGCGAGTTCATCTCTTTGACGAGGTTTGACCATACCCAAGAGGTAGACTGGATTTCCGATACGGAGAGCATACGCAGTCCATCGATGCTTGCGAACATCTCCGTCACTAAAGAGGCGAGCTGCAAATTCTGTTTTGAAATGGTCTCGCAATGTATCTGCGTGGGTTGAAGTCCAGCGCTTGATGTAGTTGCCAAGGTTCTTTTTCTTGAAGGTACTGGATTCAACTCGAATTGCACCGGTGCCATCATGAAGCATGAAAGGGACATGGCCGTCATCAGACCGAACATTACGCCAATTGCATTCTTCTTTCGTTGTTGTATTCCCTTCAGAGTCTGTAGAAGTCACCTGTCGGCAAACATAAACTTCGTATTCCCACTTGAAATCTACGCATCCTGGAATCATGCGGTGTTTATTGCCGTCAACTACGACGTTGATCCATTGCTCAGGTGCTGGGCGGACCTGTCCAACGAGTTCTGCAGAACCGACGGACACCGAACGTACCAGAGAGGTTGGCGTGTCAATCATTTGTTGCTGCTTTTTGTGTTGAAAGAAGCCAATAATCAACCAGATAAGACCGATAATACTCATTACCAGAGGTGTGAATCTCATCATAGCGTCCTCTGCCAAAAGTTCTCCATTCTCAACCGCATCTTGTTCTGCGAGAATAAGCATGCCAAGTGAGACTGAAAGAAGTATAATGAACAAAACCATACTGATTCCAAACGTTGCGAACGTTGCTGGAATAGGCGTTCCCACTTTCGTTGGATGTTCTGGAAGTGCGGAACCGTCTCCATCGGGGGCATAACGGTCCTCTTGGTTCCAAGTTGAGGGCCCAGGGGCTGGAAGAATCCAGTCGTTTGGGTCATTGGTTGGACTGTAGGATGAGCGGCCAAAGAACCAAGATTCCATCTCATGACCATTTTTTAGTGCAGCCTCTTCTAAATCATCGGGCTGTGGTGCGTTCTTACGGACGTTGTGAAGGTCGGTTTCAAGTGAAGCAGGAGAAAGCATGGCAATCAAGAAAAATCCGAAAGCAGCGAGGATTCCCCCCCCTGCCATGAAAGTAATCAGTCCTCCTGCAACCATCAAAAGTCCGATGACCCAAAAAACCCAATTCAACCAGTGATAAGGTACGGTAAATTGAAAAAATCCTCTATCGAGATTAACACCGTCGAGTGACATGGTTGTTCCAAATTAGGTGCTGGTAAAGCATTATCTATTGTGAAACCCCGGTTTATTATTAATTAGAAGCAAGAACTCCGAACACTTTGATGAGGATTCGTTTATCTCGACATCCATCAAATTAGGCATAGTGGATTTGTTCCCAAGTTCCAAGATGGTGTCTATGCTGGACCAATTTATATTCTCCTCTTCGCAGATGATACTTGCTTGGAGCATATTGATGCGTATTTGCAATTAGCAAATCATTCATTGCAGGGTCTGTTGTAAAGCGATTGCCAGATGTAGTATCTATGATTGTGATGGCTGGGATGAAGTTCATTTCAATAGAGGTGCTACGATTACAGTTAATTTAGAAGCACCGAGAATTAGATTGTTAACATTTAGGCAATCAATGAGTCAACGTCTGAACAACTTGAGTGACTGAGATTGTTACAGCAACTAACTGGGTAGTTGATATTCCTAGGTGATCATCAAGTTCTGGTTGATATTAAGTTACTTAATGTAAAAAGTAAAGTTTCACTGATATTAAAAAAGGGTGGAAACGGGGGCCGAAGCCCCCGTTTCCGGGTTTCTTAGGAGGTGATCCACCTGCAGGTTCCCCTACAGGTACCTTGTTACGACTTAACCCTCCTTGTTAAAGACAGGCTCGAATACGCCATAAAGCGCAGCCTCACCCACCCCCAACTAAGATGGTTTGACGGGCGGTGTGTGCAAGGAGCAGGGGCATATTCACCGTGCTATGTTGAAACACGATTACTACGCAATCCAGCTTCATGTGGGCGAGTTACAGCCCACAATCCGAACTATGAACGGGTTTCGGGTTAGCTCGATCTCTCGATCTGGCTTCCCATTGTCCCGTCCTTTGTAGCGCGCGTGTAGCCCATGACATTCGGGGCATACTGACCTGTCGTTGCCCTCGCCTTCCTCTGGTTTAGCACCAGCGGTCTCTCTATGGTGCGCCTCCTCCGGAGAGAAGGGTAGCAAATAGAGATGAGGGTCTCGTTCGTTATCTGACTTAACAGAACGCTTTACAGTACGAACTGACGACGGCCATGCACCACCTCTCTGAAAATCCGATAAGCTCATTACGCTGATCTTCATCTAACAGTCGGCCATGGTGAGTTTTCCGGCGTTGAATCCAATTAAACCGCACGCTCCTCGCGTTGCAGTGCTCCCCCGCCAATTCCTTTAAGTTTCAGCCTTGCGACCGTACTCCCCAGGCAGTGAACTTAACATCTTCACTCCGGCACCGGGGGCCCATTGCGGACTCCCGACACCAAGTTCACAGCGTTTACACCTAGGACTACCCGGGTATCTAATCCGGTTCGTGCCCCTAGGCTTCGTCCCTGACCGTCGAATCCGTTCTAGTGTGGCGCCTTCGCAACTGGTGGTCCTCAAAGGATGACAGGATTTTACCCCTACCCCTTGAGTACCCCACACCTCTCCCGGTTCCTAGTCTGGCAGTCTCTGCAGAATTCAACTAGTTAAGCTAGTTGATTTACCCACAGATTTACCAAACCGGCTACGGACGTTTTAGGCCCAATAAAAGTGACGACCACTCGAGCTGCCGGTATTACCGCGGCGGCTGGCACCGGTCTTTCCCAGCCCTTATTCCAATACCGATTAATAGTAAAGAAAAGAGATACACTATGTGCACCCACTTGGAGTTCCCTCATCACAGTTTCCTGCAGTGTGAAGTTTTCGCGCCTGCTGCACCCCGTAGGGTCCGGATTCGTGTCTCAGAATCCGTCTCCGGGCTATGTCTCCCAACACCCGTACGCGTCGATGGCTAGGGGGTCCATTACACCCCCTACAACCTGATACGCCGCAGACCCATCCTATGCCGTAATCTTTCAACCACACACCGTTCCAGGCGTTGTGATCTATCCGGTATTATTCTCAGTTTCCCGAGGTTATTCCAGAGCATAGGGCAGGTTATCCACGTGTTACTGAGCAGTTTGCAATGAATCTAATTTCATTCTACTCGCATGGCTTAATCGAACTCCAACAGCGGTCGCCTCTGGCAGGATCAACCAGATTTCTCTTGTTACGATCCTTTGGGCTACTTGTCGCTTATTCAATTTAATGAATTGCTGTACCTAAAAAAATTGGCGAGAAAATAATGCACTTGAGCTTCTTGCACAAAATACGTCATAATCTCGATCACCTTCCTGACCCCGAGCTTGCTCCAGATGGAGGTTTCTCAGAATCGCAATGGCTTCGGCTTCACGTATGCAGAGGATGGCGGCAGTCATTGTCCCGAGGGACTCAGCCGCCAACGCCGTTCTACACAACGCAAGCAACCCCCCGTCTCACCCCCCCTATATCAAGATAACCTATCTCACAAGGAGTGGGAAATGATGTACTGCTAAGCAATTATCAGACAATATTCCGTCTCAATATAGCCAATTATAAGCCGTCGCAAATAATCACATAGTAATTTGCAAAAATGGCGACGAATTATGAATAGATAATACTGATTACGCTCTATTGTGCCAACTAAATTTTATAGATAATTCCTGATGGAAAAATAAACAATAAGATTACAGATGTCGTGGGCTTTGAGACATTAATGGCCTGGGC
>DAJY01000077.1:0-136 GCA_002499015.1 Euryarchaeota archaeon UBA242 | reverse complement strand
TATGAATTGGTTAATCAATCCGCACTTAGTGCTCATAATAATCAATGGCAAACTTGCACTGTGCGAATGAATAACCGATTTATTAATATTAATTGGTTATTCAATCAGCACCGAAGAACTGACGGATCATTGGATG
>DAJY01000104.1:4092-11493 GCA_002499015.1 Euryarchaeota archaeon UBA242 | reverse complement strand
TGATGATGATGGCGACTATATCATCGACATCTATGATAAATGTCAATATTCTCCAAATGGCTTCGAATCAATAGCTGCATTTGATCATGATTCTGACGGTTGTAGAGACTCTGATGAAGATGATGATGATGATGATGACACCCTAAATGATACAATTGATAGTTGTCCAAAAGGAATGACAGGATGGGCATCAACTAATCTCACAGATTTGGATTCGGACGGTTGTATGGATGCATTAGAAGACTATGATGACGATGCTGATGGCTATGAAGATTATGAAGACTATTGCCAAAGGATCCCTGGAAACTCTACTATGGAATATGAAAAGGGTTGTCCTGATTCTGATGGTGATGGTCGGCCAGATATCTTAGATCCATTTCCAGATGACTCTTCGGAATGGTCAGACAAAGATGGAGATGAAGTTGGAGATAATTCAGATGCATTCCCACTAGATGCCACTCAACAATCAGATACAGATGGCGATAATTACGGAGATGAAAAGTTCGGAAATGCAGGAGATTATTGTCCCGAAATATATGGTAATTCAACTATTGACAGATATGGATGTATTGACACTGACGGTGATGGCTGGTCAGATGAAGGAGATGATTTTCCGAATAACCCAGAAGAATACCTAGATACTGATGGTGATAATGTCCCCAACCATCTCGATGAATTCCCATTCGATCCTACTCAGCAAACTGATAGTGATGGTGACGGATATGGCGACAACAGAAATGGAAACCTAGGGGATGCTTTTCCGAATGACCCAACAAGGCACTCTGATTCTGACCGTGATGGCATAGATGATGGGAGTGATGCATTCCCTTACGACCCGACTCAAACCGAAGACAGAGATGGTGATGGTATGGGTGATAATCCGATGGGAATTGGAGCTGATAAGTTCCCTGATGATGCAAGTCAATGGGGTGATATCGACGGCGACGGATATGGTGATAACCAAACCGGAACCAATCCTGATGCATTCCCTACCGATGCTACGCAATGGTCTGATAGTGATGGTGACGGATACGGAGACAATCCTTTCGGCAGGTTGTATGACCAATTCCCTAACAACCCTACACAGTGGATTGACCAAGATGGAGATGGGCTTGGTGATAACCAAAATGGAACCTATGCTGACCCATATCTAAACGACTTAGACAATGATGGCTACAACGATTCAATCGATATCCTTCCTCGTTTTTATTCACCTGGAGATTTAGATGCCGATGAATGTATGGATGAGGATGATAAATTCCCTACCAATGCCCTAGAGTGCCTAGATACCGATGAAGATGGAATTGGAAACAACGCTGATTCTGATGACGATGGTGATGGATGGACTGATGCTGATGAATTAAGGCTCGGAACTGATCCCTTAGACCCTAATGACACACCAGTTGATAGTTTTGAAATTGTCATTCCTGGGACAAACGTCGGCTTAGGCGCATGGGATTTGATTGGAATGTTTGGTGGAATCCCTATTTTCACATGGTTAGCCTTCGGTTTCGTAACAAGAAATTCTCGATGTTTTCGATTTGAGCAAGAACTTGAAACGGCAAATTCTAGAGAAGAACTTGAAAAAATAGCGTTACGATGGGAATTCAGCCTTATGTTGCGATTGATAGGTCCGCACCAAGGAATACGCTTAGAGAGAATCAGATCTGAACTTGATGACAAGTTTGAGAATGCCGAGAACCTAATGCTCAGTGAAGTATTTGAGCCGATGACAGAAGTTGACCAGACTTCAATTGTTGAGGCTCAAGAGAAAACTATTCCTGAGATATTAACTGGTCCGACTATTGGGGCTGAGGCCGAGCAGATAGATACTGAAGGATATCAATGGTTAATGCATGAAGGAATTCAATGGTATCGTACTGAAAATGAATCTCCATGGCTCCGTTTTGAAAAATAATCTCTATCTTGACTCATTAGGAGTTTTTGAGAACAAGAGATGATGCTAAAGAATTGAGCGTAATGAAGGAAGTTAGTGACAAGCGCTCAATTTGATTCTGCGAAATAGTCCACATGGCTAAAATAAAATGAAACTCAAGTGGGCGATGCAGGATTCGAACCCGCGTCGACGGGTTCGAAGCCCATCAGGATATCCAGGCTACCCTAACCGCCCTTATTCCGCTCCAACAGCCCACCCTTTTTGAATAAGTTGGATGCACAGGGGAGAATATGGGCCGCTCACTTCCTTGTATTCCAATGGGCTGCTCGGCATGTTGTAGGGAGACAACAATGCCTCTTACCAAAGCAGAGGCGGCAAAATTAGCAAGAAGAACTGGGATGGCTGTTGACACATTCTCCTATGCTAATGATTCGGGAATTCTAACTCTACTCAATGATGAAACAACTCGTGCTTGTGTGTTTTTACTGACCGATTCTGCCGAGACAACTGCAGAAGGAGTTTGTTCGGTTTATGATGCAAGACCAAAGGGTTGCCAAACTTATCCTTATGTTTTAGCCGAAGATGATACAGCGATTTTAGATGAAGGCTGCCCACACAGGGAACAATTTCCGCCACCAAGTGATGATGATGCTGCGACTTTACTCAATCTAGAGGAACGTATTCTGAGTGAATCACGAGGCGACTAAGGCTGCCATGAACGTGCTCAACCCATCGGTTTTTTATTACCCAGCCACTCAATTTCATCAATTGTTGTAGTGAATTCCAAGAACCGTGTAATAACTCAACTTGAGAATTATCTGTTAGTGGAGAATTTATCTGTGCAGGCATTGAATTAATGGGCACAATCAATACCAGGTTGGCATCACTAGATGCTACTTGATGGGCGCTAGACAGTGTTTTTGTTAGAAGTTCATCATGATTTAATGAGCCTTGAGAGTTTCTTCCATATGGGGGATCGAATACAAAACCCTTAACTTTACCAACCCAAGATTTGTCGATACTAGCCTCAATATTTGTTGCATCACCGCGCACTATTTGTGCAGAAGAATCGGTGATGTTTTGCTGTTCTAATAACCAATTGAGATTTTGATTAGCACCTTCAACCATTTCTGAACTGAGATCAATACCCAATGCTTGACGATTGGTTGCCGCTGCCTCCATGATGAATCCACCCGTTCCGGTCATCGGATCAATTACTGGGCCTTGTCCAATTGGCCCAGTAGCGAGATTTACTGCTAATAGTGCCAAGCGGGGAGATAGGCTAACCGGCTTGAAAAACGGTCGTTGTGTTGCTTTCCGAGTTGCCACTCCATCCGAACCTGCATCACCTCCAACCATCCATCCACAAGCAATTTGCGATGAGACACCATCGATTGTTATTGAAAAACGGTGTTGAGGATTTGATAAATCAATCTGAAAACCCATATCACTCATTATGGCGCCAATCTTTCCTACGATTTTGCTAGAACTAAATTGTGATATTTTACCTTCAATTCGTAAAGGTACAACCGCCATCTTACCCTCACGTTTATTCATTTGTAAATAAGTTTCAATTTTCCCCAGTAAAATGGATTGGTCGTCTTGCCAATTATGAATGAATCCATTTAGTAAAATTGCTTGGCAACCGCTAGATGCAGACAGCGTTTCAAACGCTTCATTCGGGTTCAACGAGCCCTCTAATATTGCAAGGCGATTTGATTCGCTTGCCATCGGGTAATGATTTGGCAGCAAGGCCGTCAACTCCGCCATAGCAAGAGCTGGATGCCATCCGCGAAGGACTGCAATATGCTGCGCCATATTCACTGCTCAGCGTCAATCCTTCTTGATGCTCTCGCAGGCCAATGGCTACATACTGTCGCCTTATTTGGCAATACATGGGCTGTAACCTGAAGGACATCGCGCCTAAGGAACCGATTGAACTTGCAAGTCTATCTGGTAAGCGCGTGGGTATAGATGCATTTCTTACAGCCTTCCAATTTCTAACGACAATGCGGGATTTATCTCCACAGGGTGATGGAGGACCATTGCGAAGTAAGGACGGACAAGTTGTTGCGCATTTGATGGGTTTTCTAAACCGCACATGCACATTATTATCTCATGGAATTAAACCAATTTATGTCTTTGATGGCCGCGCTCCTGAGTTGAAAGCAGATGAAATCGCTTCGAGGAAAAAAAGAAGAGTAGAGGCTGAAAATATCCACAAAGAAGCATTGGCTGCTGGTGATTTCAAGTTAGCACAAAAAATGGCTCAACGAATTATGCATTATAGTCCAGAAATGGTTGAAGAAACGAAGAGATTGCTAGATTTATTGGGCGTTCCGTGGGTTGCTGCTAAGGCAGAAGGTGAAGCGCAAGCAGCGGTAATGGCTGCAAATGGACAATTGGATGTTGTCGCCACACAAGATTGGGATGCTGTGCTTTATGGAACTCCATTCTTGGTTAGAAATCTAATGAATCACGGAAGTAAAAGTTACGGCAAGGTTGTTACTGCAGAAAAAATAATGTTAGAAGATGTGTTGGAGGTAAATCAAATCACTAGACAACAATTGGTCGATTTGGCAATAATGATCGGTACTGATTTCCACCCAGGAATTAAAGGAATAGGTCAAAAGACTGGTCTCAAATTGATTAAGGAATTCAATACCATTGAAGCGATATGCGCGGCTAAGGATAAAGAAGTTCCACAACGGCTTGATGAAATTAGAGAGATATTCCATAACCATCCGGTCAACCAAGTATCAGATGAAGACCTACAGCCTGGAGTGATTGATGTTGCTGGCCTCAATAAATTCTTAATGGAAGAAAAACAGTTTAGTCAGAAAAGAATGGATAATGCATTTGACAAGTTAAAAGCAGGCGGTTTGATTAGAGAAGGTGGCCAAACATCTCTTTTCTCTTTCTAATCATCACTCATAAATCTCAGTGGATTTGCTAATACCTTAACACCTGCGAATTGCGTGATTGTTCCTCTCGCTATGGATTGAGGGTCGTTGAGAGCTTCTTCGATAGTATTGACTGGTGCATTTGGAATTCCTTCAAGTAATTTCGCAAGTTGTACTCTAGTGAATGGCCTGCAAGCATTTTGAACAAGTTGTTCTATTTGTGTTCGTTCAGCGATTCTACCCGCATTTGTATCCCATTGAGGCTTTGTTGGAATCGACAATAACTCAGCCATCTTATGCCATTGTGTATCATTACCAACTGCAACAACAAACCATCCATCTTCAACTTCAAATGCCCTATATGGGACTAGGTTTGGATGAGCTGAACCCATTCTATGAGGGGACTTACCACTCTCAAGATAATTATGTGCTTGATTGACAAGTGCCGCTATTGCGCAATCCCATAAGGAGATTTCAATGTTCTTTGCTATACCTGTTTTTTCCCGATGCAATAGTGCTGCCAAAATTGCTGATACTGCATTCAATCCAGTAATTACGTCAATTAATGCAACGCCTACTTTGTTAGGTGGGCCGTCTGCTTCACCAGTAACGCTCATCAACCCACTTTGTGCTTGCATTGCCAAATCATATCCAGGTTCATCCTTGCGAGGCCCGGTTGCCCCATATCCAGACATTGAACACAAAATGACATGTTTCGGTATTGGACCTAGTAAACGTTGCAGTGTTCCTGGTTTGAAATTTTCAACTACCACATCGCTCTGTTCAATCAACTGACGAATTCTTTCTTTCTCATTTTTTAGATTAGCAGTGATCACTTGTTTGCCGCGATTCGCCGACAGATAGTAGGCCGCTACTTGTTCTCCATCAAAACCTGTAGTAAATGGTGGACCCCAATGGCGAGTGTCATCTCCCCAAGGTGCTTCGACCTTAGTTACTTCTGCACCGAAATCGGAGAGATATTGGGTTGTTAATGGACCTGCCAAAATACGTGACAAATCTAGAACCTTGACACCATCTAGAATCTCTTGCATGCGACGCCCTACAACTACTAAATAATGAAAGAAATGGTTGAGAAGTTACCAAGGCCTCAACCCTGATAACTTCGACTTCATTCAAGCGCACTTGAATGTATTATTGAATCTGAAAAAGAATTATTCTTATTCAGTTGTTCTTGTCGTTTTGAACTTGTGTACGGATACCTTGTGCATTAGCCTTAACATCTTGCATAGTCTTTCGTACACGTGTACCAGCAGCACTGTTGCCCTTGTCGTGCTTTACAGCATCGGCAAGTGCGGCGGTCAAATCGTCAATCATCTTCTGAACATTAGCCTCTACGGACATAATTACAGCCCTGTGCCTTCGGTCTTTATCTATTGCGCCTACACTGTTTCGTGAGTTTTCACCCTAAACGGGTCACTGGGAGCGATTTTGTCTTTTTGGTAAAAATCGTTTTTTGAGTAATACGATTTATCGGTTTTGAGGGATTTGCATGCAATCAATTGAAAACCCCAATGCTAAAGGGTTGTTTAAGGGAGATGCAGAGATGAGATTCGGCGTTCGTGACACATTACCCGACCCCGACCCTGTTGTCACACAAGAATGGATTGAGTCGATTCTTGCCGTCGCTGATAAATTGGGAGACGAAGAAGCCCGTCGCTTACTTCTCGCAACCGTTAATGCTGCTCAAAATGCAGGCGTTGATATTGACTTGGTCAATACGCCATATCTGAATACAATACATCCTTCAATGCAAGGAAAATATCCAGGCGACTTAGCAATGGAAATCAAATTGCATCAAGTTATTCGATGGAATGCTATGATGATGGTCACTCGTGCTAACAAAGCCAATGATGGCATCGGGGGCCATATCTCGACTTATGCCTCCACGAGCCATGCTTGGGAAGTTTGTTTCAACCATTTCTTCAGAGGCAAGGATGGAGATGGTTCTGGCGACCACCTATATTGGCAAGGCCACGCATCCCCAGGAATTTATGCCCGCTCCTGGTTAGAAGGACGATTCACTGAAGAGAACATGGATTTGTTTAGACAAGAAGTTGGAGGAAAGGGTTTGTCATCTTACCCGCATCCCCGCCTAATGCCTGAATATTGGGAGTTTCCATCTGTCAGCATGGGCTTGGGAGCAATGACCGCCATTCATCAAGCAAGATTCAATCGTTATCTAGAGGATAGAGGCCTTTGTTCAACAACTGCTTCTCGCGTCTGGTATACGATGGGTGATGGTGAATCTGATGAACCTGAATCATTATCACAACTATCTTTGGCAGCAAGTGAAGGTCTTGACAACATAACGATGACAATGAATTGTAATTTACAGCGTCTTGATGGACCTGTTCGCGGAAATTCAAAAATCGTTCAAGAATTAGAAGGGCGCTTTAGAGGATCTGGTTGGAATGTCATCAAAGTTCTTTGGGGCAGTTCATGGGATGCCTTGTTTGAAGTGGACAATAAAGGTCTAATCGCAAAGAGAATGGGTCAATTGGTTGATGGAGATGAACAACGAATCATGACTTCCACTGGTGATATAATCCGTAATGACCTATTCAATAGTGATGGATTAAA
>DAJY01000104.1:0-4017 GCA_002499015.1 Euryarchaeota archaeon UBA242 | reverse complement strand
AAAGGACAGCCAACTGTTGTGATAATGCGTACTACCAAGGGCCATGGAATTGGCCCTTCATTTGCTGGAAAGAATTCAACACACGGTAAGAAAAAGGCTGACATGGATTCTATTCAATGGATGAGAGATGACATGTCTCTTGATTTTACAGATGAGCAATTAGAATCGTACCCATATATTCTACCAAAGAGTGTTCCTGCTGTTGTCGAGTACGCAAAGGCACGTCGCGCTGCTTTGGATGGATTTGTCCCAAAGAGACTCATTCACAAATCAACTCTAACTCTACCAAAGCATGAAACATATTCAGCATTCGATGAAGGAACAAAAGGTAAATCCGAAGTTTCCACAACAATGGTTTTCGTTAGATTGATGAGATCGTTAATGAAGTCAGAAGAAATTGGCAGCCTAATAGTTCCAATTATTCCAGATGAAGGTCGTACTTTTGGTATGGACCCACTGTTTTCCGAATTTGGTCTTTATCATCCAAAAGGTCAATTGTATAAGCCAGTAGATCACAAGGTCTTGATGAAGTACAAGGAATCTTCACAAGGTCAAATCTTTGAAGAAGGAATAAATGAGGCTGGTGCAACATCCACTTTCATTGCTTCAGCAACCTCTTACGCAACACATGCTTGCCCAACGATACCATTCTACATATTTTACTCAATGTTTGGATTCCAACGAGTTGCTGATTTAATTTGGTCAGCTGCAGACCAACGCGCTCGTGGATTCTTGATGGGGGCGACCTCTGGAAGAACTACTCTAAATGGTGAAGGATTGCAACATCAAGACGGGCATTCTCTATTGATGGCTCATACAAATCCTGCTGTACGAGCATGGGACCCTGCGTTTGCTTACGAGTTAGCGACAATAATCGAGCATGGAATTGAGGAAATGTATGGTCAAGAAAAAGACTTGCTATACTATATCGCAATCTACAATGAAAATCATCCTATGCCTCCAAAGCCAAAAGATGTGGATGAAGGAATTATTCGTGGATTGTATCGTTTGCGTGGAGCGCCACAAGGAGATGGCCCAGTTGTGCGTTTAATCGCTTCAGGACCCATTATGCTTCAAGCCTTTGAGGCTGTAGAATTATTGGAAGAGTTTGGAGTCCGTTGTGAAATTTGGTCTGCAACTTCATATGGAGAATTAAGACGTGAGGGTTTGGAAGTAAATCGCTGGAATCGACAAAACCCTGACAAAGACCCTAAGCAACCTTGGGCTCAACAGCATCTCGGAAGTGGAATATATCCTACGATTGCAGTATCCGATAATATGGCTGCAGTTCCAGATATGATTCGTCAATGGGTTGGTGGAGATTATACCGTATTAGGAACTGATGGATTTGGCAAGTCTGATACTAGACCTGCTCTCCGCCGCTTCTTTGAAATCGATGCTGTTTCTGTAACATTGGCTGCACTTTCAGCACTGGTTAGAGATGGTTCATTAGATGCTGAAGTTTATGCAACTGCTGAAAAGAAATTTATTAGTTCTTAATTTTAAATGTGCATATTAGCATTATATGTCTCAATCTATTGGCATATACGGGTAGAGAAGTATGCCAACCGAAATCGGACGTGAGTGGAATGGCTGGAGAGTGTCAGCCAATGCATTCATGGCGAATTCTGCAACCGTACTTAAGTGGCCAATTGGCGTCCTCATATTTTCCATGACTCCAAATTACTAATGTCAATTACAGATGTGGTATCAAGTATATCTGGAAATTGGATTGAGTTCGCCTCCTTAACGATTGGAATCATAATGTATGCTGCTATTCGCTACATATTCTTAGGTGAACGTAGTTGGACATCTACCTTTGAAGTCCTTCATCATGAGTTAATTCATGCTTTCCTCGCGTTATGTTGCTTTTGCACGATTGAAGAAATCAAAGCAAGTCGTTGTAGTGGTGGTCATGTGAAATACAACGGTCAAGGCAATTGGTTGATTTTTCTAGGTCCTTATTTTCTTCCACTACTTCCGCTTATTATCGCATGTGCGTCAACTTTAATTGCAGAACCATTTTCTTATTTTGTAATAGCCTTGACCGGTTTTTCGATGGGTTTCTATTACTTCAGTCTCCATGATGATTTCCACATGAATCAAAGTGATCTGAAGAAAGTTGGATTCCCATTCAGCGTTATATTCCTCATTCCAGCCAATATTATGGCTATCTTGCTCGTGACCCTAATCAGTATCAATGGCGCCGATGGGTTCGGGATTTGGTTTGAAGCAATCTGGACAAATACTTACGATTTAGTATTTTTCAGACTATCATAAGGTTAGAGAACAAAACGTTCTACACAAATCCCTTCCAACCGAACTGAGTTGGTTTGTAGACGGTTGCAACTGGTTTGGAATCGAAGTTCACTCACGCCGGGTCGCAATAAGCGCAGCTCCAAGTGCTGCGGTGATGCTGAGGGTTAAGCCGAAGCCCGGAAGGCCTCCAGCATTGTCTTTATCTGTTCCATTTTGAGACCCTGGGTCACCCTCAGTCACTTCAACTTCTTCGGAGTACACGCCATTCATACAGGTACCTGTTCCAACGACGAAATCCAAGTCTGTAACTGCCAGAACTGTTGCATTCTCCACATCTGAATTGAGGTCGTCACTTTCATAAAGAGTGGCATTGATGAAATAGCATCCTTTCTGCAATGCAAATGTGATGTCGTATTGGTCGCCATCACTTTCGATATCATCCCACCACCAATCTAAACCTCCCCATTCATCATTACCAATCTGCTTGATGAGAATCACTGCAGTATAATTCACATTCATTTGAAGGGCATTGACTTCAGTCTGATAACTGTAATAAATCAAGTTAGGAGGGGATTCAACTTGAATCACATGGTTCACTGTGATGGTTTCGCTACTTTCTCCATCTCCGATTTCAGGCTCGGCGGTTGGCTCCCATAGCCAGACCATGTTGTTTTCATGCTTGCTAGTGTCTTCGCCTACCAGAATTCGTCCGTCATCCAGAACGACGAGATTGTCAGGTCCAGCAAGATTATTCACATCGCATTCGTATGTGGCTGAAGATGTGTAAGGACCTCCGGATATCACTGGCTCAATTCGATTCACATTCCATTCATCATTCAAGGCCATGCGGTAGACTATTCCACAATTATTCTGTGTGACATCGATGTCCCCCTGTCCATCACTCATATCGTAACCAACAACAGACACCGCCAGATAGAGGTAATCGGGTGCGTTTGGATTAAACCCAACCCCTTCCATTTTGTTCCATTCATCGCTGGCCCCAAGCGCAGCAGCAGCCTTACGAGATTCAAGGAAAGCCACCCGGTCGTCAGCTGCGTATCCAATCGTTCCATCACCATTCAGGTCTTCGTTTAGATGTCCTTCTGCCCAATCTCCAATCTCTTCATCAGTGATGTAGGAATTCTGTCCAGCGATGAAGTCTGCTGTAGTAATTCCATCGTATTCATCAATCCAAGTTTCAATAAGCGAATTTGACGAAGAAGCCATTTCCATCCACTCCACATCAAATCCAGTAGTGGCCGAGTTTCTGCTATCATCTTGAGTGACTTTGGCAGAGTAGAGAGTTCCTGAACTGAGATCCCCCGCTGTATCAGCGACGAACTTGAACAATACCGTGTCATAGCCATCGTCTGAGAGGTAAACGGTTCTCTCATCGGGCATTACCTGTGCATTTTCATGTGAGAATCGCCCCATAGCGAAGTGCTTGGTAAAGTCAGGTTCGGTAGTGACCGAATTATCAATTTCCATGATATAACCATAATCGTAGGGATTAGGATAGAAGCCAAGATAATCCTCTAACCTCTCTTGGTCGGAATGGTAATTGTAATTCTCGTTATTCCAGTCATTAGTATTGGTGAAGTAGAGTTCTTCAGCTAGAAGCGGCGTTCCCCATGGACTCATACTACCGAAGCAGAGAACCCAACCACCGTTGACGCTGCTGAGGTCCAACATCCTGCCACCCAACACATCCCATTCGGCAGATGTTGTATTCCATTCAATCTCCAATTGGCTAATTCC
>DAJY01000027.1:6166-6870 GCA_002499015.1 Euryarchaeota archaeon UBA242 | reverse complement strand
CTTCGTTCACTTTCTGGACAGGATGATGGTCGGATAGACACACAAGCAAATTGGGTTTTGTCCGGGGCCAATGATGCTGCCGAAGGAGAGTTATTAGTAGGTGATTTCAATGATGATGGATTTGATGATTTTGCTTACAATAACCCTTTGGCTAATAGCAATGGACTGATTGAAAATGGTCAAGCGACCATATATTTCGGTGCACCTACAGGGCCAAATACCACTCAAGCAGACCTCGTAATCAACGGGACTTCTTCAGGCGATAGACTATCATCAGGTATTGCAGTTGGCGATTATAACGGCGATGGTTTTGATGATTTGGCATTGGGTTCACCTGGATTTGATGCGTCAAATAATACAACTCATGATCATGGTAAAATAGAGATTTACCTTGGAAATTCCAATGGTCTTAGCAATACTACTTGGTGGAACCAAAGCGGTGCTGTTGGTGATGCATTGGGTTGGAAATTAGAATCAATTAACGATTGTGACTTTGATGGTGACTTTGAATTGGCAGCAGTTTCAAAGAATTGGTCTGAAACTGTAGTAAATGAAGATATAATTAATGGTAAAGTTAGTATTTTCTTAGGAAGTTCAGTAGCACTAACTCTTGATAGAAATATCAGTCAAAGTGGCTATGGAAACTTTTTCGGAAGAGCATTAGCAAGTGGAGGTGACCTTAACGGTGATGGGTTTGCTGATTT
>DAJY01000027.1:1475-5967 GCA_002499015.1 Euryarchaeota archaeon UBA242 | reverse complement strand
TTATCAGGATATAATGGTACACCTGATGCATCTATTCAATCTCTATTCCAAGGTCGTTTGATGGGTTGGCAAATTGAAATAATCTCAGATATAAATGGTGATGGCTTTGATGAATTAGCATTCTCTGAAATATTCAATGGCTCATCTTACCAAGCGGGCAAGGTATGGATGTACTATGGTTCCGCTAATGGAATTGGTGGAGAACCAGATTACACCATAGTCGGCGATTCTGCCAATGATAGAATGGGCTACGCATTACGTAGCGCTGGCGATGTAAACGAGGATGGATTCAATGATATGTTTATTGTCGAAGATGGGGCATTAAGGAACGGTAAAGTCAAGCTATTCTTGGGTTCAGCATCTGGATTGAGAAGTGATGTACAAACCATTGTCCAAGGTGATAGTCAAGAAAAGTTCGGTATTTCGATTGCTACGAATGCAGATTTGGATGGCGATGGTCTTAATGAATTAATAATCAGTAAAAGAAATACAAACCTCGGAACATCCTATGGATTAGAATATCATATTTTATCTGAAAGAGATTGGGAAGCAACCGATTTCACTTACCAAGGAGATTTACAATCTCTCAATTTGGCGTCATCAGCATCGGGTGAATCGAGCATGATGTTGACACTGGTAGTAGATAACTCCACACAATTACACAAGTTAGAACATGCCAACGATGGTAGCCCTCTCGGCATATGGTTAGATCAAGAAATTACTTTATCCAATCAAAATAATACTACAGTTGAATATGCAGTTTCAAATTCAGGTAGGCCAATTGTTCTTACAAGTGATGCAGAAAACGGCATTGTATATCACACCGCATCAGCATTTACTGCAGTTGAAAACCAACTAATAACCACTGGTACAATGGGTCAATATCTTGGCAGTGCAATCGATAATTCAGGTCGCCAGCATCTCGCATATACTTCTGGAACAGGAAATCAAATATTTGCCAGTATTGAGGGTGAATCTTCTTGGACTCATGAAATGGTTAGAGATTCAATAGTTTTAGATGCTGAAATTTCAGTTATTGTAGACTCCAATAATAATACGAATTTGATTTATAGGGATTCGTCTGATGATAGCCTCGAGTTGGCTACAAAGATTAGTTCTTGGTCTTTAACAGATATCGGAGATGTTGGTAGTGCGGTAAGTTTGGACCACCCCGCAGTATTACTGCCAAATGGTTCATTTGCAATCTCTCTGATTGAATCAGATGGCATCAATTCTAATTTGAGTCAATGGATTTGGAATGGAACCGCAATATCCTCTACAGTTCTTCAGTCAGAAACTGATTTAGCCACTGATATTGAAATGGAATTATCTATTGATGGTTATTTGTACATTACCACAATGACAAATTCTGGAACTTTATCAGTATTCAAGCGTATGTGGAATGAGAGCAACTGGACAAATCCGACTGTACTCCAACCACAGGGCGGAATTAATGATTATCAAATTGATTTAGAGGTTTCAACTACAGCAACTTTGGCTGTTAGAGGAAATGGAAACAGCGATGTCATTTACGTTGAAGATGAGGGTGGTAATTGGACAACCATTGCTACACAACCCCCTTCAACCGCAAACGGAGCATGGGATTTAGTAGAATTCGATGACCACTATGTTCTATTGACTAGTGAACCAACCAGTAATTTACTAACATGGAATTCGTTATCCAAAAATCAAATCAACGGTGCATCTGCACCTTGGATGAGTATGTCTTTCGGAGATATTAGCGTAGGCAATAACATCGATGCAGATGTTGATTCAAATGGAACAGTAATTCTATCAATTTGGGATCCAATAAATAATGACGTAGACCTGTTGAAATTATATTCAGATCAAGATAGAGATTTAATTTTTGATTTATTGGATTCTTTCCCAACACTTGGAAATCAATGGAATGATAGCGATGGTGATAATTATGGAGACAATAATTTGGGTCCTTCATTTGATAGTTGCCCTACGACAGCAGGCACTTCATCATTCTTTGAGATGGGCTGTGCAGATTATGATAGCGATGGTTATTCGGATTCGGTAGATGAATGTTCAGATGTAGGAGGTACTTCATGGATCGACCGACAAGGATGTATTGATGTAGACCAAGATGGTTGGTCTGATAATGATGGTAGCTATTATGGCGGAGACGAATTCTCAACAAATTGGAAACAATCTAAAGATACTGACGGTGATGGATATGGTGATAATTCAGGTACTGATTGTTGTTCAACATGGCTAGAACCTAGTGCTTCACCGGGAGATTTGTTCCCATTTAATCCAAGTCAATACCAAGACTACGATGGCGATGGTTGGGGTGATAATGATTCTGACCCAATTGCCGGCGATAACTGTCCATGGGATTGGGGTTCTTCTTGGCGTGACCGATTTGGTTGCCTTGATTCTGATGGAGATGGCGCAAGTAACCCCTCAGAGTTGGGGACCTTCCTGGAATGGAATGAAACACGTGGTGCAGATGCTTGGGAAAATGATTCAACTCAATGGGTTGATTCCGATGGTGATGGATACGGTGATAATAGTTCTGAGGGTGCAACAAACCCTGATTTCTTCCCTAACCGTATAGCAGCAGCGAATGATGGTGACTTTGATGGCTATCCCGACCAATGGACCACTTTCTACGATGGAACCAATGGAGCAGGACTTGTATTAGATGGCTGCCCAGGGTTGTGGGGTAATTCAACAAAACCATATCCAGGTTGTCCTGATACAGATGGTGATGGCTGGATGGATTCACAAGATGATTTCCCATTGGAAAAGACTCAGTGGTTAGATGACGATGGCGATGGTTTTGGAGATGAAGCAGATGGCTTTGAAGCGGATTTATGTCCACTAGTTTCAGGTGTCTTCAACGGCACTGAAGGAATGGGTTGTCCATTAATAAATTCCGAAGACGATGACCTTGATTCGATATACGATGAATTTGACCAATGTCCTAATACTGGATTTGATTTAGAAGTTGACTCTAATGGTTGTGCTCAAAATCAATTGGATGATGACCAAGATGGAGTTAACAATGATATTGATCAATGCCAGAATACAGAGTTTGGTGATTCGGTTGATGCAATTGGCTGTAGCCAGACGCAACAAACAACAGATACTGATGGCGATGGAGTGTTTGACCCAGTAGACCAGTGTCCATTGACTGCAAATGAAGAAACTGCCGATGAAAATGGTTGTGGAGACTCTCAAAAGGATGATGATTCAGATGGCGTCAACAATGATTTAGATTTATGTCCAGGTACAACAATCGGTTTCCCAGTTGATGAAGACGGTTGTGTTGATTATACGGCATTAGATACAGATCTTGATGGCGATGGATGGAAAGGAAATTATACCTTTACTGTTAACTCTACTACCGGTTTAAGAGAAAACCAACTTGGCGATGCATTCCCTATAGATGCAACACAATGGCATGACACAGACGGGGACGGATATGGGGACAATTTGTTTGGCAATAATGCAGACCAATGTCCCGATGAGCACGGATTATCTTTCGAGGATTTCCTCGGTTGCTATGATGATGGTGATGGTTGGAGAGATCAATTTGAACCAGTATCACTGCGTGGTGATGCAACTCAGTGGGAGGATTATGACTTAGATGGATATGGAGATAATGCCTCAGGAACAAATCCAGACCTTTGCCCAGAGACTCATATAAATTTCAAGATAGAAGTAAATGAATATGGTTGTGATTCTCAGAACTGGGATAGTGACAATGATGGTGTGTTTGACTTCTATGATATTTGTATCGATGTTCACAAGGGCGTTGATGGGTATTCAGATGGTTGTCCTAAAGAAAAAGTAACCGATACCGGTTCATCTTCAACAATTATGGGTATTTCTAAGATGACATTAATTGGCATCGTTGGTGGCTCAATTACATTATTGGTTATCATTGTTATAGTATTGAGATTAGTTCGTGGAAATGACGACTATGATGAAGGTGATGATGATGAGGATTGGGATGATGAAGAAGACGACTTCATGGCCTCATTAAGAAGTAGTCCAAAGATTAGTTCAGCGAAAACCCCTCCAAGCAGAGGTAATGACAGAAGTCCAACAACTCCTCCGGGCCGAGGCCCTCCTGGCAAGTCGCCTTCAAGTCGAGGTCCTCCAGGTTCAAATGCTGGCAAAGCAAAACCTAAGGCTAATACTGACGTTGCAGAATCACAAGCAGATGTTGAGGAAGATCAAGGCGTGAAGAAAACAAAGAGAAAGGCTACGATGAAAGTTGATTTGAGCATTTTCGAAGGAAACCAGACTGCTGATAGAGAGTCTGCTGCAAATTGGGTAAAACAAGCCCTATCCGATGGTGAAGGGCAAAGAAACATCTTGATGCAATTACAAGAAACAGGATGGACTGCCGAACAATCTAGGGCTATTTTTGATTTAGGACGGAGTCGATAAAGTGTCACGAATAATATTGAAAGCAGTATCCTTTGGCATCAGCCATAAGAAGGGGACTAAG
>DAJY01000027.1:0-1295 GCA_002499015.1 Euryarchaeota archaeon UBA242 | reverse complement strand
GAGGGCATAGAAGTCGATGAGGCTGCTGCATACTTCGGTGTTGTTGACACATCCGATGCAATTTATCAGATGATGGCAATGAACCGATTTGAAGCGATGGAGAATTTCTTTGCTCAATTATCGGACATAGTTTTGACCGCTGGAGAATTTGATTTTGAAGCTGCAAGTGAAAGAATGCAATGCGAAGGTGGAGAACTTTACTTTTTGGTTGCAGGTCATTTGTCATTATTGAATGTTACAGACCCCCTATTGAATTATCTTGGTCTTGCCAATTCACTTGGAACTGGAGCGGGAAATTGTCAGAGGGAAGCAACGGGTGCAGATTATGAGTCTCTCAAGGAATTATCAGACCCTATGAAGATTCTCAAGTTATTAGCGATTGCATATACAACGGGTGGAGCAGGAGAAGTTACCCGTTATTTCAATGGTTTTGAAGCATTAATCACCAATCCTGGAGCAAATGAAATTGCATTATTATCAATCGCCAATGAATTAATTGCTTCATTAGATGTCGCAGGACATGCACTTCCTATTCCTACACTTGCAAGTGGCAAAGCAGCATCTGCTGCAGTAGTTGCGATTCCAACTACAACTGCAAAACCCGCAGTGCAAACAAAACAAGGAACAACGCCAGTTCAACTCCCAAAGAGTGAAAACATCCCGCTACCAAATGAAGGAACGATTCCTTTACCTTCGGTAGAAAGTAATGTGCCAGTGCCAGTAATAGAAGCTGAGGTTGAGCCAGTACCGGTGAATACTGAGAATCTAAAAGAAGTAGTAAAAGCCACTCAAGACGCATTTGCTGGTGCTTTCAACATCGGGGTTGAAGAAGAAATAGCACCAGTGGTTGAAGAAGAAATAATCCCAGTAGCAGTTGCCCAAGAAGTGGTCGAAGAGACACAACCAGCAGTTGTTCAAGTCGAGCAATCAATTGTAACTGAGGTTGAAGAGGATAAGCCACAACAAGATAAATTTGTAAGTGCAGCAGAGCACTTCATTGCCGCAGATACCGATGGTAGCGGTCAATTATCAATTGAGGAATTAGCAGAAGCTACTGACACTACAATGGAAGAAGCCACAGTTCTTCACGCCCAAGCAGATACAGATGGAGATGGTGCAGTATCACTCTCTGAATTCATGTCTTCAGCAGCTGGTGAAAAAGCCGCTGCTCTGCCAAAGCCGGTTGCTCCGGTACGTAAGCCTTTGAGCGATAATGGGCAACCAAAGCAAGAAACAAGGACTCTCCCTCAACCAAAGCCAATTCAATCGAATCAACAGCAACAACAGCAACAACA
>DAJY01000007.1 GCA_002499015.1 Euryarchaeota archaeon UBA242 | reverse complement strand
CAACTACCATTCGGTGCAATACAACACGGAATGGATAGTCTGCGGACGGTAAATAAGTCACATCTGCCTCAGGAAACAAGGCGTTGATATGGTCAGGGTGACGGGCACGGACGAGCAAGTGCTCTGGTTTATCACGATGAGCTACTATTGACAAGAAGCCGCCAGAAACGTATAACCACATTCAAGCCACCTCCATGCCCAAAACATCGGGTTTGATTTGTTTAGAATTAACATCTTGCGAAAAGTTCACATTTGAACTTTCATCCTGTGATTCACCTTGAGGAGGTAATTGTTCGGACATCTCCTCATTTGAGTTATCTGAGGCACCAGGAAATGGCGAACGTAGTACTGTTGATCTATCGATTATCAAATTATAACCAATGCGATTGTATACATGATTGAAAATCGCGAGTGTATTCAAAACTGAAATCTTGTTAATTATCAATAACACATGCGCATTAGTAGCATCGATTGGATGTAAGATTATTCCATTCTTTTTGTACATTTCAACTAATGGATATCCATATGAGTGCTCATCATGAATTACTTCTTTCACATATTGAACCGCTTCATCATCTGTCGCTATTTCCATTTGCTGTATTGACAACAATGGTAGTGTCAATTTCTGATCTCCGTTTACTTCGTATTGTCTAATTTTATCGTCCATATTTATGTTCCCCTTTTGTACCTTCTTGTACACAAGTTTATGCATTCAATGGTATATAAAGAAACAACTCTAAAAACGCTTACTGAGAGCGTTTGTTATACTACTATCTACCCTTGAGTATTTATTAAGTTCTGCTGCTAAAATAAGGTGTTTTCAGTAAGGATTATTCTACTCGTTTCAAATCCTCTTTGTGTCACTTTTAGGTGACCCAGTAATCTTAAAGAATAGGCTGATTCCTTAACCATTCCAAATCGGAAATATATAATTGGCGAATATCATCTAGTCCTAGAACCAACATTGCTAATCGTTCTAATCCCATGCCCCAAGCTAGTACTGGGGTTGTGATTCCTAGTGGCTCGGTTACTTCAGGGCGTTAATTCAATTGGATGATTGGAATGTAGCGTGCTCACTCCCAATCTTTTTCAGAACCAAGATTCACACTCCTAAATGCCTGCTAACGATGTCTTTAGGCCACTTCTCACAGCAGATCCACACCATAATCCACCCGAAATATATTATGAGAGCAGGTCCTAACATTTGTAGAGTACTTGGATATATTGCGCCCAACCAAAACATTGCAGATTGTGAAAACAGTATCAAAGCCAAATAAAATGTTGAGCGCTCGGTCAAAAGCCCCTCAGTGCCCCATCTGGAATGGAGCAAGCCAATGCTTGCAAGCAAGGGCCCGCCTATCATTAGAGTCATCCAAATGATGGCTGGCGATGTACGCGCTCCAAAGAAGCCCCCCGTAACAATTACCTTACTCGGATTGAACTCAAGTATGCCAAAAGGAGTGAGTTGTGCGAAGATAAACCATACGAAGGCTGCACTGCTAAACAGCAACGCGGCAGGCATAATCTTGATAATTTCATTCTGGAATGAAGTATGCTCTTTGGAAACTGAGGTGCGATATCCATTCATCAATGTTGGAATCGATCGATGAGCCAAAATCACTGACATTGCAGGCCATGTCCCCCAAGTTGGCACAATGAAAAGCAACGCTATCACCTCGCCGTTTGTCCAAGGCAGGTCTAAATCAAAAGCAGATTTGGATTTCAATGACTGCATAAATATCAACGCCATCCCTAGAATCAATATACGATCGATCCAACTGTTTTCTATCCAAGCACATAAGAGAATAATTAGTGGTAGCCAACTATCTTTCATCCTCAATGGGTTTCTTCCATCAATGCTGTTATCTCGCAAAAGCAACATGAACAAGAGAATAATCGCAGAGGCAGAAAAAAAATGTACAGGCATGAAATTGAGGACAAGAACCTGCGAGATTTTGTATAAGGCGTGAAATCCTGTCAAACCGGATAGAGATTGACCTGTAATCACTCTCGGAAGATAATCGATTATATTCCAATAAACTAGGAACAACAGTGGAATTATTCCAATGAATAATCGCCGACTTTGTGAATGAGAACGCTGATTGAACATGTAAAGTCCTGCTACAACGGAGAATGGAATGAGAATGGCAGTCCAACGGATATCTGGATTGAACATTAGACTAATCAACACCATCACAGGAACCCATCCTGGAATGGCAGCAAATCGTTTGTTCAGATGCTGTGAAAATACTGCGGTCAAGAAAAATGCAGTAAAGGCCATGAGCGGAAATAACCCCGACAACTTTCGCACCATGCGCATCACCCCGGCTCCAATTTGCCACTCATAGGCGAAGGAATTAATGGCAACTATAATGAAAGAAAATAGAACTATACTCCCAAACCAAGGAGAACGAATAACATCTTCGACATTAGGTGATTCAAAACTTCGATATGCCCGCCAACCGACTATACACATCGAGCCTGCGGCTACAACAATTGCCAACCACGGAATACTCGTATGGTCAATCTTTCCTAATTCCCAATCCACTCGTTCTTCGGATAATGATTGACCTAGCAAACCTTGCTCAAGGCGCCACTGATGGTGAGCAACTGTAGCGTTCCAATTCCAGTGTTCAATCTTCGTTTTTGTTTGCTCATCAAGGTTGAGAAGCATGGTCGGTATGCGGGCTTCAGAAGATGCAGCCAAAGGTAGATCAAGTAAAACGGTAATCAACCCAGAGATGTCTCGCTGCCTTATCTCCTCATCATAATAACCCGGAGTAATACCTGCTCCTCCAGCGAACAAATATACTTCCTGCGCTACAGATCCAGTTCCAATTACATGCCCGCCTGTATCGGACATTCCGTGGTCAGCGGTAATCAACATAGTCCAATCATCGGGTAAACTTGAGAAAATAGCTTCCAGTTGCAGGTCAAGTTTGTTCATTCGTTGAGCATAGATATCTGAATCAATTCCGTAGATATGGCCAGCATGGTCTGTTCCGCCTAAGTGAGCTACCATGAGGTCGTGAATTTCAGAATCAACCCATGTTTCCACAATCGCTAAGGCCTCATCGTCACTCTGATAAATATCGGAAAACCCATGATCATCGACAGTTTCGTGAACAAAACTTGAATCAGTAAAGAGATTAGACCATACATAAAACCCCGTGAAAGCAACGCTATCTCCGCGGTCAAGCGCATAATGAAATGGATCATCTTTACCATCATTGTTCACATTCCAATTCCGAAGCGCATCAATATTGGCTGCTTCACGGCCTGTTGACATTTCTTTGACACACGGCCCGGTCAGAGTCATGAGAGAGGCTTGGACATCTACTTTGGCCCCTACTTTCTCAAATTGTGACATGAAGGGCATAATAAGATTGTCATCAAATACCTTAGTCGGGACTCCATCGAGGACTATTAATAATACGTGTTGTGATGGAGCGTCAATACCTTCTAGTGGTTGGGAGAACTCACCTTCAGGAACTGGTTCGGAAAGAAGGAGAGCAGGTAAGGTGACGGCGATATTGAGTATCGCCAAAGTGACAAGAATAATCACGAACCCTTGGCTACCTTTCATATTGAGGAGGTCTAAAGAGGCCCATTTGAATCTATTGGTCCCCTTGAATGACAATGGTTCTGAATCA
>DAJY01000054.1:34282-35402 GCA_002499015.1 Euryarchaeota archaeon UBA242 | reverse complement strand
TCTCAGCCTTTCTTGTTGCCAAATATCTTCTTTTTGGCTTCTTTCTTCATTTGTTGTGCAACTACTTCTCTGACCTTTTCTTCTGCTTTATTCTTGACTGCAGAAGTTGCACTATCCACCTTGGCTTTTATCGCATTCTTAACAGGCTTAGTGATTTCATCAACCACTTGCCGTTTGACTGTATCAGTGGCTGTTTTAGTTGCCTTCTTTGCCACGCCTTTCGCAGCACCTGCGAATCTACCCGCTACCTTCTTGACCATGTCAGGGGATTAAACACCTAATGTATCATTGTTTGCAAGAATTACTATCTTCATTCAGATGCGACTACAACTCTTGCGATTGTAATTATTCTATCTTTGTACATAAATCCAGATTCCAATACATCGACAACTTGTCCTGCTGCGAAATGTTCAGATGAAGGAATTGTAGTTATTGCTTCCATTTTTGAAGGGTCAAATGCTTTCCCTTTGACTTCTATTGCCTTTACACCATCTGCTTCCAATTCACGCCACATCTTGTTCCTTAGTAGGCGTAAACCTTGGGCTACTGCTGTTTCATCATCCTCAGAAAGTGTTGAAAGTGCTCTATCGACATCGGCTAGTATTGTCAGCATACGGCGAGCCATTCCCATTCCACCATATTTGATAGCATCAGATTTCTCGGTCAGCATACGCTTTCTGACATTTTGAGTCTCCGCTTCTTTGTAGGCGATTTCTTTTTCAGCGTTCTCCGCTCGTTGAATAGCCTCTTGTAATGGGTCAAGAATTTCTTCAACTTCGCCTTCATCAGTAATTTCGTAAGTTTCACCATCTTCCGAAACAACTGGTATTTCATCATCTGCGACTTCATCGTCGAGTGGAATATCGTCTGTCATCAATTAGGGCGCAGCGGCGGAGGATTTTGAACCCCACGCTTGTTAAGATTGCAAATATTGGCGTAAATTCATCTCTCCATGACCCCATTTCGGGGCATCAAGGTGCTCTCTGCCCAATATTCCAACAAGGTCTTGTTCGGTTTGCCAGCGAGTAATAGCGTGGACCAATTTTGTGCTGGCCGATTCATGAGCCTGGTATGTCGGTATTATTTTTGCATCTATATTTTCATCGAGTGTTTCGCCCAA
>DAJY01000054.1:3332-33911 GCA_002499015.1 Euryarchaeota archaeon UBA242 | reverse complement strand
CTTTCATCCATCCAGTCAAGTATTTCTGCCTCTGCATCGATGGCAAATATTGATTTTAATTGCTCATCTTGAGTAGGTCGCTCATCTCGCAGGCGACCCTTTTCAAGGCCGCTATAGAGGTCTTTCCAAGTGGATGATAGGATTTTTTCAAGACATGGAATGTCGACCAATAGTAGCACCATCTCTATCCCCATGAATTACTCCAAACTGTGATTCTGTTTCAGTTCATCGGCCAAAGGTTGTAATTTCAACATCCAAAAATGTAAATTATTACAATAAATGAGGGCTTGAGTTGTAATAGCATTGAAGAATGGTCGTTGCGCCCCTTTGCTTAGGAGGGTGTTGAATGGCGACGATTAAAGAGCAGATTGATTTAATCAGAGTAGAGATTGACAAGACCCAAAAAAACAAGGCCACCAATGGCCACATTGGTAAATTGAAGGCCAAAATCGCTCAATTAAAAATCAAGGAAGAAAGAGCCCATGCTCATTCAAAAGCCAGTGGTGGTGGCAACGGTTTTGAAATTAAAAAATCCGGAGATGCTACAGTTGCATTGGTTGGATTCCCCTCTGTCGGAAAATCAACATTGATTTCACAAGTGACCGATGCTCATTCAGAAGTAGCAGGTTATGCATTTACGACATTAACTTGTATTCCAGGGATTATGGAACACCGTGGAGCAAAAATTCAGATTTTAGATTTGCCTGGTCTAATCAAAGGTGCTGCAGAGGGTAAAGGTCGCGGAAGAGAAATTCTCAACGTTATCAGAAGTGCTGACATGGTATTGTATATTGTTGACCCATTCCAAAATGCTCACTTCAATGTACTACACAGAGAATTACATAATGCAGGATTACGCCTAAATGAATTGAAACCTCCAGTTTTCATCAAGAGAACGTTAAAGGGTGGAATCGATGTTCGTACAACTGTTGAACAAACACACCTTGAACCAGAAGAAATGGGTGATATCATTCGTTCATTCGGTTATACTTCGGCCATAGTAACTCTAAGAAATAATGCAACTGCTGAACAGATTGTTGATTGTTTAGCAGAGAATAGGATCTATGAAAAAGCGGTTGTTGCAATCAATAAAATAGATATTGCTACCGATGAAGAATTGAAAATCACTAGAGAGTCTCTGCCTAAGGATTGGCCTGTAATGAATATCTCAGCGTTCAAAGGAACTGGTCTTGAAGAGTTGAAAGATTTCATTTATGATAATCTCGGATTCATGCGAGTATATCTGAAACCTCAGGGTGAGGATGCTGATATGGAGGAGCCTTTGATAGTCAAAGATGACTCAACTGTAAGACAAATTTGCAATAAATTACACAGAGATTTCGTTCGTAAGTTTAGATTTGGTAAGGTCAAAGGACCAAGTGCTAAATTTGACTGGCAAAGAGTTGGACTGGACCATTTGCTAAAAGATGGGGATGTATTGACTATTATCGTGAAACGATGATTATTCCCAAATTCCCATATCGAATTTCGCATCTTCTGAAGCATGTACTTTTGGATCCCATCGTGGAGTCCAAACCAAATTGATATGGACGCTTTCTACTCCATCTGTTGAAATCGCAGCAACGTGGGCTGCAGCCATTATTTCGGGTGCTACTGGACATCCAGGGCTAGTTAGTGTCATGTCAATTTCCGCATGTGTAACGCCTTCTTTTTGTTCAAACCGAACATCATAAACAAGACCTAATTGTACGATAGAAATCTCCATTTCTGGGTCTAATACTTCATCTAGCTGAGTTAATACATCTTCTTTGGATACCATAATCACACCTCATTGTTTCATTCTAACCTCTGACATCACCTTATCAAAAATGTTTCGGAAGCCGTTAGAACGGCTTGGTGATAGTGAATTAAGGATTCCCATTTCTTGGGCGAAGTCTGGTTTTAATTGTAAAACATCTTGTGCCTTTCTTCCATTTATTGCGATTGTAATAATACCCATCATCCCTTGAACGATTTTGGAGTCTGCACCACAGCGCAGTTCAACGATTCCATCAACGACTACAACTTCTAAATGGGCTTCAGATTGACAACCCATTATTCTTGTTTTATCATTCCACATAGCAATTGGAAACTCAACCACTTCATCAGAGAGATCATAGACATATTCTAAAATTTCCATTTTGTCTTTAATCTCAGCGAATTCATCGATTAATTCCTGTAACGCTTGCGGATAATTCATGCAAATTTCCCCACAATATATCGCACTGTTGAAATGAATTTTTCGGCTTCGTCTTGAGTATTGTATAGATAGAATGATGCTCGGATTGTCCCAGTAATGCCTAGACGGTTAAGCAAAGGTTGTGCACAATGGTGACCGGTTCTGACCGCGAAACCTTTAGCGTCTAAGAATCGTGCAAAGTCTTCACTATGTATGGTTGGATGAAGGAATGAAACAACTGCTGCGTCACCACTTTGATGACGTCCATAAACTGTGCATCCAATTTCCCTTAACTGGTCAGCAGTCCACTTTGCAATGTTCAACAATCTTTCATGATGTGCAGGTAAATCAATTGCTGACATCCATTCAAATGCTGCTGACCATCCAACAGCCTCAGCAATTTTTGGTGTACCAGCTTCGAATTTGTGTTCATTGGTTTGATAGGTTGAACCTGAAGTTGTGACTGACTCGATCATATCTCCACCACCCATGAATGGTTGCATTTGTTCAAATGCATCACTTTTTACCAAAAGAGCGCCAATTCCTGTTGGACCACACATTTTGTGAGCACTAAAAGCCATGAAATCTGCATTGAATAGTTCAAAATCTATCTTATCGTGTGGGACTGCTTGGGCAGCATCGATCAATATCTTGGCACCTGCCTTATGGGCTAGAGAAATTAATTCATCAACTGAATTTCTAACCCCTAAAACATTTGATGTATGAACAACACAAACTAATTTAGCATTTTCTAAAGATACGGCATATGCATCCATATCTAATGTGAAATCATCTAAGACTGGGACATATCTAATTTCAATTCCTCTTTCTTCAGATAAGATTTGCCAAGGAACAATATCTGAATGATGTTCCATTTCTGTGAGGACGATGACATCTCCTGGCTGTAGATTTGCTCTACCCCACCCATATGCAACCAAATTGATTGCTTCAGTAGTTCCGCTTGTCAATATCGCTTTTTCAGCATTGAACCAACTTTTTATCCAGCGTCTACAATTCTCATAACCTTCGGTTGCTTCACCTGCAAGAGTGTGCACTGCTCTGTGAACATTGGCATTTGAATTGGAATAATATTGAGAAATTGCATCTATAACAACTTGGGGTTTTTGAGTTGTTGCTGCGTTGTCCAAATAGATAAGAGGATGGCCATTGACCTCTCTTGACAATATAGGAAAATCATCCTTCAATGACAACTTATTCACCTCTTTAATTCACATTCCAAGTGTATGGTCATTCTCGTTGCTAAAACATCCTTCAAATCTGAATCGCTTAGAGTAGAAAACGCATCTATTAGGAAACCTTCGACTATCAAAGTCTCTGCTTGTTGCGGGGAATGACCTCTACTCATCAAATAATGAACTTGTTCAGGATTTACAGGTGAACTTGCAGCCCCATGAGCAGCCTTTACCTCATCAGCCAAAACCTCAAGTTCTGGGATTGAATCTGCTCTTGCTTTATCACTCAACAATAAATTGCGGAATACTTGTCCAGCATCTGTCCCATTAGCACCTTCTGCGACTTTGAGAAGTCCTGTAGCAATAGATCTACTCGAACCAGCACAGGCTGAATTAATCACCAGTTTAGAATTGCAGTTAGCAACTTTATGATTTATTTCAATATGATTATCAATATGTCTTGAACCAAGTCCATGAACAGTAACTGCTTGTTTCAAAGAGCCTCCACTCCCAATCAATGTAGTTCTAACATCACTTTTACAACGGAATCCGCCAACACTGAGTGCGGCAATCTCCATTACTGCATCTCTTCCAACAGCCCAGTCTTCACAATGCAACAATTTACAATCATTGGATAGTTCATTGACAAAACCATAGGCCAGTTTGCAATTATCTGCAACTACCCCGCTCACATATAATCCGCTCCAATCTGCTTCACCTGTTAGATGAAGAATAACCGTAGCACTTCCCTTGCAATCAATATGTAAATGTCCTGCTGCTACATGTCCGCTTGCCTTTGCTTGAATATGTATTAATCCGAAATCACCATCGATATGCAATGTATGTGATGAACCACCGATTTCACTCAAAAAGACTCTCGCTATATCAGATTCTAATACCGCTCTTGGGGCACCTGATTGCAAAGTAACATCCCCATCGATAGAGAATAAGATTTTGTCAGCTACTGGCACACCTTCTTGCGGTTTGATTCTTGGCCATGGGGTATATCTCCACAAATGCTTAGCGCGTGGAGGTGGGGACATGTCGATATAACTCAACCAATTGAACCCTCCATTTTGATATTGAGTAACTTGTTCATTTCAACTGCATAATCAGCAGGTAATTCTCTAGTAAATGGTTCAAAGAATCCATTGACGATTAGGCCCATTGCTTCCTGTTCACTGAATCCCCTGCTCATTAGATAAAATAACTGATCTCCTGAAACTTTACTAACACTTGCTTCATGCTCTAAATCTGCACTGGAATTACCAATCTCCATTGTTGGATATGTGTCTGAACGAGAATCCGAATCGAGCATGAGGGCATCACACACAATCTTACTGCGACAATTATGCGCTTTTGGCATAACTTGTAACATCCCTCTATATGTTGATCGACCTCCATCTTTGCTAATCGATTTTGAAATAATATTTGATGTCGTATTGGCCGCTAAGTGGTGTACTTTTGCACCAGTATCTTGGTGTTGGCCTTTCCCGGCATAAGCCACTGAAACAACTTCTGCGTGAGAACCCTCACCCTTGAGAAGAATTGCTGGATACTTCATTGTCAAACCAGAACCAATGTTGGAATCAATCCACTCAACTGTTGAGTTCTTCATTGCATGGGCTCTTTTCGTAACTAAATTTAGAACATTGTTTGACCAATTTTGAATTGTCGAATATCTTATTTTTGCTCCATCCATTGCAATCAGTTCAACTACTGCTGAATGCAGAGCAGTTGATGAATATGATGGGGCAGTGCAGCCTTCGATATAATGCACGCTAGAGCCTTCATCGGCCAATATCAATGTTCTTTCAAACTGACCCATATTCTCAGCGTTAATTCTAAAATATGCCTGTATTGGCATTTCCACATGGACTCCTTTGGGAATGTAAACAAATGAGCCACCAGACCAAACTGCTGTGTTTAGGGCTGCGAATTTATTATCGCTGTGTGGCACCACTTTACCAAAATATTTCTTTACAAGTTCAGGATGTTCTCTGAGTCCGCTATCCATGTCAAGGAAAATAACACCTTGTGATTCAAGGTCTTCACGAATTGAATGATATACAGCTTCAGAATCATATTGCGCAGTAATTCCACCGAGCCATGTGCCTTCTGCTTCCCTTAAACCAACTTTGTCGAATGTGTTTTGAATATCCTCAGGAACATCTTTCCAATCATCCTTGGTTGCATCTGTGGAACGTAAGAAATATGTTATCGCTTCAAAATCGATGTTATTCAAAATTTCAGGGCTGCCCCATTTTGGCATCTCTCTTTCAACGAAATGGTGATATGCTTTCACTCTAATATCGGTCATCCATTCAGGTTCATTCTTTATCGCCGAAATATCTCTAACGATTTGCTCGGATAATCCATTGTTGAACCGGATTACCGATTTGTCTTCATCGTGAAATCCGAATTGATACTCACCTACAAGATCTCTTGCTTCATTACTCTCAGATATTGCTTCATCACTCATATAATCACCTCTTATGCATTGGCTTCGAGCCAATCGTATCCTTGCTCTTCCAGTTTATGCGCCAAATCTGGCCCGCCTGATTTGACTACTTTACCGTCTATCATGACATGAACATAATCTGCTTTGACGTGTTCTAATAGTCTTTGATAATGTGTAATTACTATGCAACCTGCATGTGGTACAACTTGATTTATTCCTTTTGAAACAATTTTTAGTGCATCGATATCAAGTCCTGAATCAGTTTCATCAAGTATTGCCAAGGATGGTTGGAGAAGAACTAATTGGAGAATTTCTAAACGCTTCTTTTCCCCACCACTAAACCCGTCGTTAACATATCTTGACAAGAAAGAACGATCCATGTCAAGTAATGTCATTGCCGCCTTAAGTTGATTTCTGAAATCTTTTTGTTTGACTGGCTCTCCTCTAACCGCTTCAATTGATTTCTTCAAAAAGGTACCAACTTTTACGCCTGGTAATACAGATGGATATTGAAATGACAAGAACATACCTGCTCTTGCTCGCTCGTAAACTTCTAATTGTTCTAATGGTTGACCGTAGTAGGTGATTTCTCCACTGGTGATTTGATATGAAGGGTGACCCATCAAAACATTTGCAAGTGTCGATTTTCCGGAACCATTGCGACCCATTATTGCGTGAACTTCACCTTTGTTTATTGTTAATGACAATCCCTTGATGATTTCAGTATCTTCAACACTTACATGTATATTTGAAATCTTGAGTATCTCTTCCGACATGACTCTCACTGTTCTTGCCTTTCGTCACCCACTTATCAAGAAGTGTAATCAATAACTAAGCAGTTAAAAATAAAAACACATCAATCACGTAACGAAATATACCCAAAGATTTCACTTGTTATCCATTAATTGTGCATTATTTAACTGATTAAAATCGCGATGCGAGGCTTGAAATGACAGTTGGCTGACGAAGAGATATGACCGTTGAGGATTTAGTAGCAAAATACGCTGCTGAAGCAAAAATTGCAACCCAGCAAGAAGCGGCAAAGCGAATTGCGGAATCAACCGACCCAATTGTAGAAGCCCGTTTGCGCGATACTTCACTATTGACACTACTTGATGATGATGAATTAGTTCCTGCAATTTTGTCACGTCTGGGAGAGGTTAGAGCCGCACTTGATGGACATGGAGGAGGCATTAGTGTAAGTTCAATTGATGTGGTTACAGATATCAGCGATAAGCCTTCAATCGACCTAGTGTTAGATTTAACAGGGGCCTGTCTTTCTTGTGGAGCGGCCCCCGCTACTCTAGATGGAATCAAACTTGACCTCGAATCCGATGATGAAGTTCATCGTGTTCGTTTTTCGGTGAATTTATTAGAATCCTTTGACGAATTGGGAAGAGAATTTATTCTAGCGCATGGTTCAGTGACTTTTGTTTGACTTTATTCGGGGAAACTGATAGATTTAGTCATTTGAAAAACGCATTAAGATTTAAGTAGGCAAACTGCATAATCAATCTATGCGCGAAGTACGTGTTGAGTATGAAGGCGCAACACTAATGAACACTGAATTTAAAGATCAAATTACGAGAATCTCTAATATGACCTTTATGGGTGTCGTGTATCGAGACTATGAGAATCAATGCATACACCAAATGGTAGAACTTGAGTTGGCAAAAGGAGTTCAGATATCTGAAATTGATGAAATCCCTTTCCTTAAGTTACATCAACATATACACATGCAAATTGTTGATGGGAAAGAAATTCATTGCGTGATTATTCGCAATAGCCATGAGACAATAAATATTGGTGCTGCGGTTTCCAATGCATATGTTGTATCTGGTTCTAAAGTTGGCCGCACTGGTAGCCTGCTAATTTTACGAGGAACTCCTGATGGAATTACCTTAATAGTAAATGGGTTCAAAAAATGGAATTCTCGTTGTAAGATTTCTGTTGTGATGCCAGTTGAGGAAAATGATAGCCTCAATGATACTGATTTGACAGATAAACAATTGGAAGTATTCAACATAGCTTGGGAAATGGGATTCTACGAAAAGGATTCGCGTATCAAAACTGGTGAAGTTGCTGATGCTATGGGCATTGCTCGCGTCACAGTATCCGGACATCTACGTCATATTGAAGAGAAAATGGCAGTCCTATTGGCCCGTAACTTAGGCATTTATTGATTTTGTATAAGCGAGGACTTCAAGACCGATAGACCACCGCCCAAAATTATGAGCGCTTGGCAAGAGGGGAGGCGCGATGATCCTGAGCCTTGTCGAGAACAAGATATTGGCTTGTTTGAAGTAACAAATCGCGATGGTAGGGCTCGTTTAGGACGATTGCATACCAGCCATGGCATATTAGAAACTCCAGCCCTTTTACCTGTAATCAATCCAAATATTAGAACAATAGAACCTCGTGAAATGTGGGATAGATACGGTATTTCTGCCCTCATTACCAATTCATATATCATCTGGAAACATGAGCATTTGAAACAACAAGCAATCAAAGATGGCGTTCATTCATTGATTGATTACCCAGGAGTAATAATGACTGATTCAGGTACTTTTCAATCATATATTTATGGAGATGTAGAAGTTGGAGTCGAGGAAATAGTTGAATTCCAAAAAAGTATAGGAGTTGATATTGCTACAATGTTAGATGTTTTCACCAGACCCGATATGACTGAAGAAGAAGTCAAGAGTGCGGTGCTTGAAACAGATGCAAGGGCTTCAATCAGTATTGAAAGCGCTGGAAGTACAATGATAAATGGGCCAATTCAAGGTGGCTTGTTTAAAGAACTGAGACGATTATCCGCTCAAAAAATGGCCAAACATGATTTCTCCATCCACCCAATTGGCGGTATTGTTCCAGTAATGGAGCAACATATGTACAAAGATTATGCAAAAATTATGCTCTCAACACTACCTTATCTACCACCGAATCGTCCAGTCCACATGTTTGGTTGTGGACATCCTATGCTCTTCCCAATGTCTATCGCACTAGGTGCTGATTTATTTGATTCAGCAGCATACGCATTATTTGCAAAAGATGGAAGGCTTCTAACCCCATGGGGAACTGAAAAATTGGCCAATCTCGTTGATTGGCCTGTCACTATGCCTTGTATTGCATATAGTTCTCCACAAGAGGTTAGAAGTTTAGATTCTGCTGAACAGGTTAAGATTTTAGCCCGTTATAATTTAGAAGTTACACTAGCAGAATTATCAAGATGTAAGCAAGCGATTAGAGATGGAACAATATGGAGGCTCGCTGAAAGACGCAGCCATCAGCATCCAGCATTACGTGAGGCTTTCTTATGGATTACGACGAGCCCAAATAAAGCAGGATTGGCAATGATTGACCTTGAAGAATTAGCAATTTCAGATCGAGCCGCTGCAAGGGATAGAGATTCAACTAGAGGTTCTTGGGAAGACTCTTGGGATTGGATAATTGGCTCCCAAGAATCCCCTAAAAAAGGAGGCGTCTCTTGGGGAGGAGAAGACACATATTTCCGTCCTCACATCATTGAAGCAAGAAGGCAACTAGCATCTCGCTGGAGAGCCCCTGAGCCTGTAGGAAATGGTTCAGGTGATGTCCTGATTTTCCATGGCCGTCCAGGTCCTTGGCGAGAAAGATGCAGTGACTTAATGACTCGACTAACCCATCATGCGGAGGGAATGGAAGTGATGATTTTGACACCTCTTGGATTATTGCCCTATAGCATGGAAGATTTAAATCCATTTTCACATGTAACTGGGCCAGATTGGATTTGGCGAAGAAAGCCAGATTTAGCATGGATGAGAAGGGAATTAGAGCGATTTGAATTGGGCGACAGAAGAATTATACTTTGTGATTTAGAAGGTGATGGAATACAAGCGAGATGTATGGAGGCTCTTGTTGAAGCTGGGGTAATAAAAACGATCACCGATGAGGATGCCAGTGAAATTCCTCTTGACTCTGATGGTCGAATCATTGCCACCAACAAAGTACGTTGCCGACATGTTAGTGACAAAATGACTGTCCTTCTTAATGTTGAATATGGACTTGCTAGAGAACTAATGCAGGATGCTAGTTTTGTTATCAATCGCCATGGCAGAATAAAAAATACAATGTCATCTTCTGGAAAACATATCTTAAGTCCGAGATTAAATGATGGTGGAATCTCATTGACCGATGATGGTGCAGTTGAATTACACAGCCATAGAAGGCGAGAAGTCCCTTCTAAATTTGAGACTACACAGGCTTGGAATTACATTGGAGAAGGGCCTGCATGGGTCGTTGTGAACGATGATTCTGAACCATTCGTTCGGAAGGGGAGGAATGTATTCCATGGATTCGTTTTAGCGTCTGACCCATGGATTAAACCTGGAAGAACATGTCTTATCGTAAATAAAAAGGGTCAATTACTCGGACATGGTATTTCAAATTGTAACTCAGAAGAGTTTGCAACGTTCAAGAAAGGAATTGCGATAAAGACGCGTGGTGGCTTACGAGAAACCAATTGAATCAAAGTTCCTATCAGTGCTACGATAAATAACTCTTAACGCGCAAGCATTGAAAGGGCGTCTTTGCCCTCACTTAATTGAGGGGAACGGTTTGGAACAGGAGCGCATCATCCAAACTCAGGATTTATCAAAATTCTATGGACCTCATATGGCTCTTGAAAACCTTAATTTGGACATTAAAAAGGGAGCGACAGGCCTTCTAGGACCTAATGGGGCAGGTAAATCAACCTTTTTGAAAACGATATTGGGCTTAATACAAGCAACTTCTGGAGAGGGAACTGTTCTAGGACATGACATCAGAACCGAGGGTGCTGCTATTCGTGCAAGGATTGGATACATGCCAGAATATGATGCTTTAAACCCAGATATGGATGCAATAAATCAAGTTAGATACTCAGGTGAACTACTTGGAATGAATCCTATTGTAGCATTACAACGAGCTCATGCATCATTACAATACGTAGGTCTTGGAGAACAAAGATATAGAGAGATTAAATCATTTTCAACCGGTATGAAACAAGCAACTAAATTAGCCTGTGCAATAATCCATGACCCTGAATTAATAATTGCTGACGAACCTAGTAATGGGCTAGATTCTACTGCTCGTGAATTCATGATTGATACCTTAATCAATACTGTAAAACAAGGTGATCGTTCAGTATTGATGGCATCACATTTAATGGATGATGTTGAAAGGGTATGCGATGATATCGTATTATTGCACAAGGGAAAACTAGCAGCGCAAGGACGTATTAAGGACTTGAAAGCAATTGATCGAGAAATCGAAATTCACGTTTGGGGTGGGGCATCTAAACTTGAGGCTGCAATGATTCAACGGGGAATGCGAGTTAGACGTGAGGGGCGAGTAATGAGAATCGCTAATGAATCTGAAGATTTGACCAGCGAGATCTTGTTGTGTGCTTCTCAAGTAGGTGCTCAAATAAGAAGAATGCATGAATATGAAGCATCACTCGAAGACTTATTCCTCGTAATAATGGAAAACTTGGGATATGATGTAAAAAGTAGTGAAGACTTGTTTAGCCATCCAATTCACGCAAGAAAGGTAGATGCTCCAGGTCACATGGGCGGTGGTGCTTCATGAGCGACGATGAAGAAATTTTACCGCAATCATTGCCACAACCAATGACAATTGAACCCCAACCTCAACCTCTGGCACAGCCGCAACCACAGCCAATGGCAAGTGTACCTCAGGCACCAATTCTACCAATCCCACAACAAGTGCAAAAAGTTGAATCAGTCGAGACACGGATGGCTACTGCAGAAACACCTGTGACTGGCCAAGCACGGATGGATACTGCTTGGGGTTCAAGTGAAGGGGATGAAGATATTTCTCAAATGGCCTCTATTAGCCAGACTGACACTGGTGAAATATTTAAGCAAAATTATGAACCATGGAGAGGGGAGTTAAATCCGAGATGGATGCGCAATTGGGCAATACTGCGACACCATATCCTTGGTATCTTCAAAAAAGGTCATCGGCCATGGGGCGTTCCAACAAGAATTTTCTTAGTTCTTGTATTCTTTGCATCACTATCAGATGCTGCGCTAACTTTACTTTCATCGTTACTTGGAGACTCCGAATTCCATTCATATTGGGGTGTAAACAGGGACAACCTTTACGGCCACGTGCTAGGATTCTTTCCACGCAATGTGATGTATTACCCGATAGTAGCAGCGCTATTAGTAGGTGGAGTTATTTCCGAAGACCGTCTTCATGGAACTTCTGCACTCTACTTCTCTAGACCAATCAATCGCTTTGATTATGTTGGAATGAAGTATGCCTCTGTTGCATTTATCCAAGCCATAATCATCATATTCACTCTCTTTTTGTACTATCTTACTGAGATAATGGTCTTTGGCCGAGGCTGGGCATGGATTGTTGATACATTTCCAATTTTCCTCGGCGCATTGATGGGTGGTGTTCTGTTAATCATAACTTATACGAGCATCGGATTGGCTCTTTCTAGTGTCTCTAAGGGTAAATTCTTCCCTGGAATCGGATTACTAGCCATTATTTTGGGAACTAAAACATTAGCAATAATTGTAAAGAATTTATTTGATAGAGAGATACTATATCTTCTTTCACCGTATGATTGTTTGGCTCATGTTGGCCAAACATTAGTGAATACTCAGCCAACCTATGACCAGTATTCTTGGACTTGGTCACTAGCATCGTTAATTGTGATGAATGCAATCGCCCTGTATGTTTTGAGTAGTCGCGTTTCATCTATGGAGGTGACTAGAGAATGATGCCGGATCTTCAACAAGTCGGAGAAGGGCAAACTCAACAATGGGCGCCAAATACCACTGTCCCAGTGGTGCTGCTTGAAAATGTCTCCAAAACCTATGGAAAAATTCATGCATTATCTGAAATCACTCTGGCATTATCTGGCGGTGTCACAGGGATATTAGGCTCGAATGGTGCTGGTAAATCAACACTGTTCAATCTGTTAATGGGCAAGTTGAAGCCTTCGAGTGGAACAGTGAAACTATTCGGAACAGATCCATGGAAGAACCCTGCTCCGTATGCAAGAATAGGTTTCGTTCCAGAGCATGAAAAAATGCACGATTGGATGACTGCCCATGGATTTGTATCACTGTTTGCTAGATTGAACGGATTGACAAGAGAAGAAGCGAAAACTGAAGCCGACAGAGTGCTAAACTTTGTCGGTCTAACCGATGTTGCGCATAAGCAACTCGGGCGCTATTCAAAAGGAATGCGGCAGAGGGTAAAGATTGCCCATGCACTAGTAAATGACCCGGAGTTAATTGTATTAGATGAACCGTTACAAGGCTGTGACCCTCTTGCCCGAACTACGATAATGAATGTAATTAGAGAATTAGGAAAAATGGGCCGTACCGTTTTGGTCAGTAGCCACATCCTACATGAAATTGAACGTATTACCGAGCAAATAGTTATCCTCCACAACGGGCGATTATTAGCATTGGGAAATCTTCATGCGATCAGAGAGAAAATGGACAACATACCACATACCATTAGTATTGGTTGCGAAAATCCAAAGGAATTAGCCAAGGATATTATCAACAATGATGCTGTCTATGGCATCAGTTTCCCTAGTGGAAATAATCTACAAATTCAAACGCATAATCTAAATGAAGTTCATAGAGAGTTGCCTGCTTTAATTGTCAATAATGGGCACAAAGTCTCTTCAATTGACAACCCAGATGATGATTTAGAATCGATATTGAAATACCTAACCGGAGGTCTGGCCCGATGATGTCTCCACCAAAAAAAGATAATGTCTTTAGGGCATTGGATAGGAAACTCGGTGCTGTTGCAGAATTTACTATGAGGCAATATCGCACCAAACTATCTACTTGGGTAATCTTGGGTGTTGGATTTATTGCAATATTCATTGTCGTATTATTCTATGTTGATTCGATGCAACAAGAAATTGAAGCTATTGACAATGATGGTGACTCAATGGATTGGGATGGCGATGGATATCCGACTGGCCAAGAGCGAATATATGGAACAGACCCCGATAACCCAGAATCCCACCCTGGAACATTCTCGCCTCCGATTGCCCCTGACCCGCCTGAAAAATGGATCAATGAGGATGATTTTGATTGGGATTTGTCTGCAAGAGGAGACACTACTGTAGGTTATGATGATGATGGAGATTGCCGACTTGCCGATTCAACTCAGAGTCAAAAGGATAATAATCGCAATAATGTTGAATGTGATATTATCTTAGATTATGATGAAATGAGGGGTGAATGGTCCGAACCGAATAGTGATAGACTAGTCGATGAAGACCCCGATGAAGAAAAATATGCCAAAGAAGCGATTCATCGAGCATTCTTGTTGGCAATCGGTAAAATGGGATTCGTATTCTTACTGGGTATTTTCCTACCTTTATTTTTAGCAACTGGTTTAATTCGTGAAGAAATGGATAATTCAACTATGCATTTCATGCTAGCAAAACCAATTGCTAGACGTGATATATTTCTTGGAAGAATTGTCGGATATTTAGGGATTGTATGGCCATATGTCATTGCGATGGGCTTGATAGTTGGACTCATTTCTGGTTTTGCTGGCCCGAGTGATGGTTTTTTCAGATTTGCAGACCTTGGAATGTGGATGGCTATAATATTCGCAACAATGTTAGCAACATTAGTTTATGGCATGTTATTTTGTGCACTTGGGACTCTATGGAAACATGGTATTGTACTCGCTCTCCCATTTGCTGCTTGGGAATTAGGAATGGCTATTTTATCCTTTAATGCCCCGTCAGCATCAATCCTCAGATTTTCTGTTATTGGCTGGTCTCTAAATATTATTGATGCAGCATCTTTGGTTGTTTGGCCTAACATGAACCTATTCATCAACATGGGGTTATGGGGTGGTGGACATGGTGATGGTGGATGGTGGGGTAATTCACTTGAGGGCGCAGATGCCTTGAGTGCCTTTGCATCTGATACAGGTTTAGGAATTAGCCCAATAGCAACAATTGTAGTTTCTACATTTGTATTATTATTCCAGGCATTAATTTTATGGTTAATTGGTTCTGCAATTTTCAAAGGGAAGGAAATTGAATGAGTGAAGATATGTCCATTTTTAGTGGCGATTTGTCACGGATGTGGAATTTACAAGAAAGACCACCGTTGCAGCATCTCACTTGGGATTGGTGGTGGTGGCTAGTGATGCTGGATGACCATGAAGGTAATCCAAGCGGAAAACAATTGATGGTACTTTGGTCTACAAAGGACAATGCTATCGTCGATGTAAATGGAAGCCCTTGGACTCCTAAAGGCAGACCTGGTTTTGATGACGATGGAGCGATTGCACTTGACGGAATGGTTTGTGCATGGTGGTTTGACGGGAAACAGATGCATGAACCAATAATCAAAAAGATTTGCAAAATGATTGCAATACCTGATACCCACCCACAATGGCCGTTGACAGACGATGCAAATACTGGCCAAGGTGGTGGGGCTGTTATTCCATTAGTAGGTGATGATCTGTCGATGGGTTTGAAATCAGACCTTAGTGAATTTTGGATTAATTTGGTAAGTGATAAAGAAATGAGGGGAGATAATGTACCCACTGATTTCAAGCTAAAGTTAACACCATGGAATCAAGCAATGTCTACTGCAAGGAGAGCAAGTGCAACTTATGCTGCCAATATGGGATATGATATTCTCCGCCTACATGGGACCAAAGTATCTGGAACATTGGATGATGAACAGGTATCTGGAACTGCGTATTTTCAAAAAGTATGCGTTCAGGCTCCATCCGTCCCATGGTATTGGGGTGTATTACACTTGGATGATGGCTCCTATATCGATTGGTTCATCCCCCATGTATCATTGACGGTAAGTGCTAGAGATAACAGGCCATGGAAAAAAAGAGATATTGGACATATTGCACTGAGCCAAGGTGGCCTATTCCATGATGCGAAGAATAAGCGTAGTGAGAAGTTTTCAAAAGCCACTATTACAAAGAAGGCCGGTGCTAATCTAGAAGGTGAACATGCCCATTATCCAGGCGCACCACTACCGGTTTTTGAGATTCATATGTATAACGGTAGAACAGATATTAAATTACAAGTGGAGGCTATTGAAAGGGCTAATTGGACTTTTGACCAGCCCACTAGAGGGGGTATGCAATCACATTTGACCTACAATGAATATCCGCTTAAATTAAATAAATTGATTATTCAAGATGAAAACGGGACAAGAACTGAGTCAGAATACAAGTGGGCAAGAGGAAATGCTGAGCATTCTTGGGGCCTACTTCATTGATAATTGGACAAATATGGCAAAAGGTTCATGACTAACGGAGTACCAAACACAATTTAGAGGCGTTTCTATGACTGAGCAAGAAGTAACGGAAGAAAATGTTGAAGAACTAAATGAAGAGGTCGCAAATGCCGACAAAACGAGTTCTGAAGCAACCATTGATGCTAAACAGAAAAAACTTGTTGCAAAATTTCTAACTATTCCAGGTGAAGAGATTTTACTAACCAAACAACCTAGTATCTTTGCATTCCTTGGAATGTATGTTATGGGCTTGATAGTTCTTGGTGTTCATTTACTATTTGGGCAAGCGGATTTATTGGATGATGGTAATTCAAGTGCACTAGTAACAATTATTATTGCAATCGTAAAGATTAGTGGAGGGAAAACTGTACCATTCGGATTTGTATTGATAATGTTAACCATCACGTGGTTAAACAGGCTGATGAATATGTCCACTTCTGGAAGATGGGTTACAACTTGGCTACTGATGGTAACATTCGCACCGATAATTATCCAAATAGACGATGTTCTATTGTTCGTAACGGGTATTTTTATGGACGACCCAATTGGCGGATTCTTACCAGATTTTATTAGTTATAATTATACAATCTTTGGATTTATCTTTACATCTATGTTTTGGGGACTGACATATTATTATCAGAAGAGTTTCCATTATGCGATTACTTCCGATGCAGTAATATTTCAACATCGATTCTTATTATCTCACTCGAGAAGAAGAATTCTTTACGATAGAATCTCCGAAGTTATTGAAGAGAGAAACCCAATGGGCATGATATTAGGCTATTCAACTTTAACGGTTTTAACCGATACCGGAATCGGTCTAGCAGAAGAAACGATTGGAATGAGAGCAGGTGCCACCATACCTGGAACCTCACAGAATGATTCTGATTCCACTACTACTGCAGCTGGAAAAACATGGATTCGCAACATTGTTGGACTATTAACATACCAAAGAACTGTCACTAGAGTTATGGCTGATCCAAAGAACTGTTTTTATTCTATTCGTAAATCGGATAAGACTAAATTATTAGTCGATGAAATGCACAAAAAGCACTCTTCATCAAGCCTATTATCCGATTTGAAGGATTCTATGACTAAATCAAACAACAATTAGTCAGCAACTGTTTAAAGCGAGTCATTGAAGAACCTCAAGCCCTTCACATAGGTTATTGGAGATGCTAATATGAGTGATGATTTCTTACAAACTGCCATTGATTTATTTAACCAAGGAGATATTGATGGCGCTATTGAGTACCTAGAATCAAAGTTATCAGACAATCCTGATAACGCACAAGTACACCACATGTATGCTGAATTTGCAAATATGAAAAATTCTGAAGCACAAGAAGATGTAATTCCTGGCCGCAAAATTATGATGATGTACAAAAAAGCAATGGATCTCGATGAAGAAAACATGGAATACATCGCTGACTTTGCAGCATTTGCACTTGAGTGTCGCCGTATTCCAGTAGCGGTCAAAGAATTCCAACGCTATGCACGACGTCTTGAACTTGAAGACATTCCAGTTGATGAAGTCCTTTTCACCGCTAGTCGCAATATTGTTGATGCGATTGAAGTAATGGATCCTAGTAAGAATAATCCAATGGTTCAGCCTTGGCTTCAACAGGCTCTAATTTGGGCTGTTGGCGGCCTAGGATACAGTAAGGACGAAGCCGTAGAAATGATAACTCGTGAAATTTGAGGTGAGGATTTGGCGGGCGAGACTGTGAAGCTCGCCTTTAGAATTGGATACTTAGGTGACAGATTTCATGGTAGCCAGATTCAACCGGATGTAAAGACAGTTCAAGGAGAACTAGTCCGCGTATTTCAAAGTCTCGAATGGATTGATGAAAATAATACAGAACATAATTTGGTTCTTTCAAGCCGCACTGATGCTGGAGTCAATGTTAGAGTAAACGGTGGAGCGGTAGCGATAAAAAAGGTTCTATGGGATTCTTTAGGTGCTAAAAAAATGATTCGTGCTATCGATGACCGTCTCTGTGAAGGAATTTCATTCCTTGATGTGATTCAAGTTGCTGATGATTGGAATCCTAGACTAGCACAATACCGCGTATACCGTTATCGAATCGAAGGGATTGAATTCTGGAAATATCCAGGTGATGTATTTACTGAGTATTGTGACCTGTTTACAGGAACTTACGATGCTTCCAACTTCGCACGCATAGAGGAGGGTAAAGAACCGATTAGGACAATACTTTCCTGCACTCCATGGATAGTAAATAACCGAGTTGTAGGTTTTGAAATCGTTGGGCTGGCTTTCTTGTGGAATCAAGTACGAAGAACTGCAAATGCAATCTTTAAAATGTCAATAGGTGATTTAACTATTGAACAAGTGAAACAGGCGATTGAAAAACCCGAGTTAGCAGTTGATTTTGGCGTAGCACCACCGGAATGGCTAATTTTGTGGGGCGTAAGTTGGCAGCAATTACCGTTACCAGACTCGAATACTGAGCCCCATTTTACTTCAGTACCAGAAGGAAGGGTCGCTGAGAGAACTATGCGCAAACGCTGGAGATTGGCAGCCGAACATGAAATGAAATCTCTACTGTACAATGAATGGGCTGCAATAGGTGAATTACCAATTACTCATCATCGTAATTCTTGAATCTAGATTAGGCCTAATGTTGGGCCAACTTTTTCAAATAAGCGCAATACTTCATCAAGATCTTCTCTTGTCAAACCAGATGACATCTGAGTTCTAATTCTTGCTTTATCGCGCGCAACCATTGGGAATACAATCGCACCTGCCATTACTCCTTCTTTGCCCAAAGCAGTGGTCATGGACTTTGCAACGCTTGATTCACCACACATCACTGGAATGATTGGAGTTGTTGACACTCCTGTGTCAAAACCAAGTGATTGTAATTCCTTTCGGAAATAGTGAGTATTCTCCCACAACTTAGCATGATGTTGGGGCTCACTCATCAAAACTTCAATTGCAGCTTTCTGTGCAGCAGCAACACCAGGCGGTTGTGAACCTGAAAGAAGCCATGAACGTGAATGATTGAGTGCATGAGTCCTAGTCATCTCCGTACCTGCAACAATTCCACCTTGTACACCCAGCGCTTTAGAGAAAGAACCAATTTCAAAATCAACTTTACCCTGCAATTTGAAGTGGTCAACAATTCCAGCACCAGTCTCACCTAGAACCCCTTCACCATGGCAATCATCGACGTAAACCATCGCATCATATTCCTCTGCTAATGCGTGAACTTCATCAAGAGGTGCAACATCTCCATCCATTGAAAAGACTCCGTCAGTGATAATTAATTTACGAACTGAATCTTGGTGCGATTTCAATACCGCCTCCAGTTCACCCATGTCATTATGTGCATAAACTCCTCTAGCCGCCTTTGTCAATCGCACGCCATCAATAATTGAACCATGATTCAACGAATCAGAGATAATTACATCATCTGCCCCCGAAACCAAAGTAGGAATCAATCCAACATTTGCAGTATAACCTGCTGAATAAATCAATGCAGATTCAACCCCTTTGAACTCAGCCACCTTTCGTTCTGCTTCTAAATGAATATCCATCGTTCCGGCAATGGCTCGAACTGAACCGCTACCTGCGCCATATTTTATAGTTGCATCAAGCATTGCTTGGACTACTTTTGGATGCGTTGTTAAATTCAAATAATTATTTGCTGAGAGCATAATAGTTGGTTTACCATCCATCTGACATCTTGGTATATTTGCACCTTGAAGAGTAGGCGGTTCCCATAACAATGAATTCTCATTTAACTCATCAAAACGCTCTTTCATCCACGACATATCACCTGGCATCTGGTTCCCCTCAACCATAGGAACTTGACGGCCCTTCATGTTCTTTCTTGTTGACCGCTTTTCCCTCAAACTCAAAAAGGTGATTGACTTGGCCGTGCTGATGCTGCTTACTGGTACTGTTAGTAGCGGCCTAGGCCGAGCACATGTTTTCATGTCACAGCAGCATTACCAAGAGCAATTCAGAGGATTCCTTGGTCATACTGCTTGGCCTGGAACTTTGAATGTCGAAGTTAAAGGTGATGTGTTAGCAAAATACATCGCATTGAGAAATAAAGCGGGAATTGACACCTTAGATGCAAATGAAGAGGCAATGAAGTCGGCAATGAAAATTAATGTAAGTCAAATCGCTTCAACGAGAATTCGCGGATTCTTACGAGATGGTGTTTCATTTGGAGGAGCAACAGCATTCAATGCAAAAATATCACATTCCGATAAAATGGTTGACTGTGCGATTCTAATTCCTGATTTAACTCGCCACATTGATGTGATCGAAGTTATTTCTGGAACATTTTTGCGAGAATTCTTCAATATTGAAGATGGAGCAGAAGTTACTATTGAACTGATTTGAAAGTCACTCTTCTTCAAATCCGTCAAATGAGTCAACAACTTCGAGCATTTCTTTATCATGCCCAGCCATAGATTCAGCATGCTTAGGTTCATCTTCTATTTTGGTCATTTCAGAGAATGGATCTTTTCCATCTTCTATCATGCACAATAATCTCCACCTTGGAGCCCAAGATAAATGAACATACATTGGCCCAGGTAATAGTAATAGAAACCACGAAATTAATGATGGTATTTGCATCATATCAGTTCTATCAATAGTCAATAACGCAAATCCAATAAATGGCATAGGGTAGAGAATTCCACGCGGTGGTGAAATCGGAAATCGTTTGAACAGCCTGACTAATAGAGTTGAAACCAATCCCAATACCAAACAAGCAGCGACCAATAGCGCAGAATGGAATAACCATCCGCTAACCCATCCTGAACCTGATTGTGAAAACTTGTACGGAAGAATAATTGCGAGAGATACTAACATCCCATAAAAACCACCGATATTCGCTGGATGAGATAGCCACAAAGGTAATTTTGTGAAACGGCGGGAAAGTGAAGTTCCGAGAAGAGTGTCTCTCTCACTCACATCAAGTGATTCGAGGCGTTTTTCCCATGCCGAAGAGGTACTCATCAATTCAATGGCCTAAGATTAGGTTTTTGAATATAGAGGTGAGTTAGGAACACATTATACGGTTTATTCTCTGTTAAGAAGTTTAGCAAGAGGACCTTCAACTTCAATCTCTCGCTCTTCTTCAAGCCAAGAACGTTGAAGTAATTCACTTTTTTGCTTCTCTCTTATTCTCCTTTCACTATCATCCGTAATACTTGATTCTTCAGCATCCTCATCATTGCAAAGATTAGCTAATATAATTGCTTGATTTAATAGCGCTATTGAACGTTTAAGTTGTGTTGTGGTTTTTTTCTTGTCCGTAAAATGGCCAATCCTTGTATAATCTTCGTCATCGTAGACTAGGTCTAATCCGCCAAGTAAAGGGCTCGTGGCTAAACGGACCCTTATTTCTTGCAATAAGACCCATTTCTTATCCGATGTTAACCAAACAAAGACTTGAGCCTTACCCATTGGTTCATCGCTCATCAAAGGATGATTGAAATTTACTGAAAATGGAATATTCCGATCTCTTTCAATAATCAGGATGATAGGTGTTGCAATAGCAAAAAATAGCACTATAGACAATATTGCATTTGCTAATTCAAATGGCCTTGATAGCAAAAAGAATGAACATAATATCAGTGTAAAAACTATTGCTAATTTCGGCATTTTTGAATTGTTTGAATACAATTGTTTTGCCACCATCGTTTCAAAGTAAACTTTGGTTGTTGATGGTGGGTCGTTAAATGAATCAGAAGCCATCAAACTAACCATCATCTAATTCCATTTGAAGGTTATGAGTCAAAATCGGTATCTACTAAATTCTTGATGGCTATTACCATCGATGGCAAAGAACTTCATTGTAGCATCTATTTTATCCGCACCCTTCAATAACGGTAAGGGCGAGTTCACCCCTACGGGGTGTGTTGAAATGGTCGAATTAGCGCAGGGGGAAGTTGTTGAATCCCGCCGCGGCGGTGCTGACGTATTGGCTCGTTTGACCAATGACATGGCTAGACTTGGTCGTTCAGGACACATACGAATTGAACGCCGTCCAAAAGGAATAATGCCTAGAGTCAGCCAAATCGTTCTAAGAGAAGGAAGGCCAATCTTAGCCCTCCATGAAGCAGATAACCTACTCACTGGTTTAGAAGCATTACTTGAAATTGAAAGTGATTGTTCGGCGCTTGATGCTACAATTTCACTTCATCTACAAGAGATAGAGGATGTTGATATTATCGCCAAATTATTTCCGACAGCATACCTTGACCTTGAGGCCGAGAATATTTCTAATCACCGAGAGGGTGAAGGAGAGTGGTGGACAAAATCACGTGTTATAAAATCGACATGGAAGCGTGAAGAAAGACTACCAGAATTAGAACCTTCTGTTGAGACATCTGAATTTATCCGTCAAAAAAGCAAGATTATGCTTGAACGGCATGGCGGCATTGTAGAGATGTTGAGTCCGGGCCAAGCACTCATTTATGATAGTGAAGACCCAGCAAAACTATTCCAATTAACGAGCGATTTAGCAACACACGGTAGACCAGTTCTTGTCATCTCTCGTTACGAAGTAGAAGAATTAAATGTCAAATATGATTTGCCGATTCAATCGTGTTTATGGCTAAGTAATGCAGAAACTGAAAATTCACTCGACCCTTCTCTAGAGGGTATAAAAATGAAAATTGACGCTTTTTTGTGGGCTAATTCGAGAGCAGTAGTTGCTTTTGAAGGATTGGAATATCTAGCCAGCATCCATGGTGATGAGCGTATGATTGGAATGATTAGAGATATTTGTGATGGAGTGAAATTAGAAGATCACTTATTCCTTTCCACTGCCGACTTAACTGCATTCAACTTATCCAAAAGGCAATTATTAATTCGAGAGTTGGATTTGATAAAACCAGAAATCTTGGACCACTGGTTGCTAGAAGATGATTTATTACTCGACCATCCAATTTGCACCACCCCCGACCAAGACGAAGTCCTATGGATAGAATCTCAATTGAAAACAGTATTAGGTGAGAAGTTACAATCACCGGTAAGTACCGCAGATTCTATCTATGGAATAACTGGTGGTGAAGAATCATTAGACCCTCAAGAGATTAGCGATGCTACTGGATATCTTTCTGCAATGATGCAAGAGTGGGCTGGTGATTCGGAACTTAAATCATCAATGCAAATCGAAACGTCCCAATCCATAATCCCACCTAGTGCGCAGGGGCCAAGTGATGATTGGACCCCAACATTCCACAGCGGAGAAACTACAGTGGAGGAATCTGCCTCTAAACTGGTACAACCTATCTCTATACAACAGACTCTTGAAGAAGATAATTTAGATTCTGCCTTAGATCCAGTAATTGAGCAAATTCCAATCCAAACACTAATTCCGGCTAAAACAACTGGTCCGAGAAAAGCCACTATTGTAAAGAGGTCCAAGAAGAGTGCTACTCTCCCATCTATAATCACTACAAAGCATACAATGCAAACAAATGCTGCAATTCAAGTTGCTAAAGAGTCTCCAAAACTTCCAGAACTGACGGTTACAGCACAGCCTGAAAAGCACCTCTCCCGGTCAATAAAGGAACGAGATATCATCCAAAGAAAAGTACTAGATAAGACATTCCAACCCATATCCTACAAGCAAGATTTAGAACTTCAACAGGCGTCTGTTCAATCGGCTGCCAAGCATATTGCAATTCTACCACCAACTAGTGCAGGACCTAAGATATTGGACGTAATAGGCGACATCAGACCCATTGGTACTGAAACAAAACTTACTCCATCCATGGCCCTAGATTCAAATAATTCAATAAGACTGAATGAGAGAGATATGAGGGAATCTGCAAGTCGTTCTCAATCATCAAAAACGATTGATTTTGTCGTAGAAGAATGGAAAAGATTAGGTTCAAAAAGAATACTTGACAGTAGCACCCTATATGACAAAGAAGGGAATGCCATTGAACGCTACGGAGACCAGTGAGTATGATTGGCAGGAAAGAACGACTTGACCTTGCAATACAGAAGGCCAAGAATCAATTGATTCAAAATGGTGTTGACAGCCTACAGTTCCCGCAGGAAACATCTGTCAAAGAAGAAAAGCCAAGTTTGCCGTTATCAAGAATGAATCGGCTTCTTGGTAAATCTACAGTTGCCGATACAAGGCATAGCAGTATTTTACAGCGAACCGGTGTAGCACAAAGGCCAACCTTTGATTTGATTGCTGATTCAACTCTAGGCACTGATAGTAGGGGTCACACACCGGTGATTAATTTACAAAATAACGGTCATGACTTTGCTAGCATTGCTGCAAGGAGAATTAAATCATTAAGAGAAATTAGCCTATTGAAGTCTGAAGAATTGGCATTAGAGATGGATTCAGAAGACCAATATGTTGGGATAGAAAGTGATGCAAGGCCAATTTGGCTAAGTGTTCTAGATAGTCAGAGGGGGAAAGTCATTAATGCCCTTACTGATGAATTAGCAACGGTCAAAGAAGACTCAATTTATCACCATAGCCGCTCATTACAAGTCAAAGCAGCATGGCCTAAACCACTAAGAATCAATACACAACGGACGTTTAAACAATGGTTTGTGTGCTCAGAAAACTCTCACGCCAGTAGAGCATGTGAATCAATTGTAGATTCTCCTGGAACTAGCCTCAATCCACTAATTATTATTGGTGAAAATGGAACCGGTCGCTCACACCTAATTCACGCAACAGCGCAAGGCGTAGCTAGAAGAATGGAAGGATTGGTATTTCTCATCAGCGCTGTTGATTTGATGGGAATGGAAACACTCCCTAACGATTGGCAAGAAGCACTAGTTGGGGCAAGTCTCTTGGCAATTGATGATGCTCATATGATTGCAGATGATACTGTTTTAGCCAATCAAATTGGAATGATGGTCGACCACGCAATAAACTTAGGAGTACATGTAATTCTCACAAGCCTAGAGTCACCAGATGAATGGCCTTCTTCCCGTCTTTGGGATATTTGCCGCAATTCTGCTCAAACTCAAATAAAAATTCCAACTGCCACAAGCCTGGTAATGTTTACAAGAAGATTAGCAGGTTCAAGAAACCTGATGTTAGATGATGGACAGATGACCAACATTGTCACCTTCAATCAAATTGGTTGGAGAAGTACTATTGCTAATTTTGACAAGATCGCTCTTGCAATTGAATCCGGAGACGACATAATCGATGGAGAAGATGTTATTCTCACATTACGAGATGAACTAATGCAGCAGTCCGAAATTCAAGATGAAATCGTTCGCCGCGATATAGATGATATCGCAACTCGGTTGATTTCTGATGCTGTTGACACAGTCTATTCTGTTCATGATATTGGCGGAATTGATTTAATGCGCAATATCCCTGAACCGGAAAAAGATGATTATCAGCCACCGCAATGGGATGTAAATGATCTGTCATTGGATGGTAAAGAAATGGTTGAAAAGTTTGTTCATACAACGCTTGAGGAATTAACTCCTGAAGCACCTTCAGTTTTGAGTGTTCATGAAAATGAACAACATTTGATTACACGACCTAATCGTATTGAAGAGCAAGATTATGGTCGGGCTGCTGATATTTTAACCGAATTAGATGACAAGATTGATTCTACAATCAGAGATGCTGAATTGATGGTATTTAATAATTCAATACTCCTTAGTGGTCTTGAGGATAAAATGCTAGAATTAGCACAAAAAGCGGGTAGTGCAGATATTGATGAATTAATTGCCATCGCTGATGAATTACGTTACCTTGAAGAGAAATTAGTTGCAATCGATCCGACTAGAGAAGAACTTCCACCGTTTGAAGAAGACGCTAAGCCTCGGCGAGTCGCTAAGAGAAGAAAGGGAAAATCAAAGAGAAAAGTTACTCGCCGCACCCCAAAAAAAGTTGTTGTAAACAATACTGACAGTTACGAGCAATCATTGGATAGTTTTGAACCTGAAGGAGAATGGAATATTCAAGCAGAAGACATCGATATGACGGATTTGTTAGATGATAGTGCACTAGATACTAAGGTCGTCAAACAACCTGTTAAGGAAAAAATCGTTCGAGTAATAAAAACTCCAAAAAGTACCAGTGAAAATTACATCGATAAGCTTCCGGAATTATTGCCACCGTTTGAATTCCAAAGTTCAGGTGAAGAAGAATGAAGCCATGGTGGATGGACGGCGTTCCGTTCAAATGTCAAGCGAATTGCGGCAGGTGCTGTGATGAACCGGGTGGAATTGTCTATTTATCAGAAAAGGACGCATTAAGAATTTCTGAACATCATGGGATGGATGTTGAAAGTTGGTTGGAAAGAGATTGTAAACAAACAATTGATGGGCGATATATTTTACAAAGTAGAGTTGAAGATGATGTCTGTATTAACTTAGACGAAAACAAGCAATGTACAATCTACAAAGTAAGACCTCAACAATGTGCAGCATTCCCCTGGTGGGGCGAAAACCTTGCAACTGAAAGGTCGTGGAATCGCGTAGTTGAGGAATGTCCCGGCCTTACTGCAGAGGATGTAATATTGATAGATGGCAATAGCATTAGAATACAAATTTTCTCAGATCGAGAATCGAGTAGAGGTTTTCGCCAGTGGCCGGTAAATGATAAAAAATAAAATAACAATGTCGGCTAAACACATTAAGTGTTCCTAGCAACACTGACTGCTTGAGAGGCTTTATTTTAGGACCCACCTTATATGAGGGTGGCTTTTCCGCTACACGCGAGGGATATTAATGAGCGACGAAGAGGTTCTTTTTGAAGTCACTAATAGTCACCTAAATACAGGATTACGTGGAGTCCCAGTAGGTACCTGCCGTACATCATTTGTCACCCCTACTGAAGGTGTTCATTATTGTGGATATCCTATTAAAGAATTAACTAATTTTTCTCCAGAAGACATTGTTTATCTATTATTCAATAAAGAGTTGCCAAACCCTCAACAATCGATGGAGATTCGCGCAGACTTAGCAAGGAGAGCCGAAATTCCAGGTGATTTAGTAGCGGTGTTTAGGACTCTACCAAAATACGGACATCCGATGGACTGGCTCAGTGTTGCGATTCACACAATTGGGATGTGGGAGACTACTGGTGATTGGAAGGAAGATGCGATGAATCTAATTGCTCGCATGCCTCGCATCATGGGCCTAATGTATAGGGTCAGAGAAGGCCGAGACGAGGATATTCCTGCTGATGATACATCGTTGAGTATGGTCCAAAGATTTGTTTCAACCTTAGACCTAGACGAAATTGATAATGATAAAATGGAACGAGTAATTGCAACATACCTAGTCTTGCATATGGATCATGGTGGCGGAAACCTCTCAACATTTACCGGCAAGGCGATTGCATCTAGCAAAGCAACAATGTATTCCGCTATGGCAGGAGCTATGAATGCTCTAAGTGGACCATTACATGGGCGAGCAAATCAATCATGTCTCGAGTTTGTTCTAAAGATAGGCACAAGTGATCCAGTAGAAGTTGAGCGTTTCGTGCGTGGAGAGTTGGCTGAGAAACGACCAATATTCGGTTTTGGTCATGCTGTTCTCCGTAGTGAAGACCCAAGAGCTACTGTTCAATTTGCTCTTGGAGAAGAAATCTGTCCAGATGATGAGAATTTCAAAATTATTCGCACCTTGAGAGAAGTTGCACCTAGAGTGCTTGCTGAAAATCCAAACATTAGTAATCCAAATGCAAATGTTGACATTGCGAGTGGAGCTTTACTTCACCATGTTGGCCTTGAAGACCCAACCTACTACACCACCTTCTTTGGCTGGGCTCGTGTAATGGGGATCGGAGCACAAATTGTTGATGAGCGCACTGTATTCCGCGGTGGCAAAGGCACTCCGCTTTACCGCCCTAAGTATTATGCAGAACAACAAACTTTGCGTCACATCAAGTGATTATTGTTCTATAACTGGGCGGGATGTTTTCCCAGAACCTCTGTGACCGATTAACCGTGGTGCTTGCCATGGTGGTGAAGAACCGCTTGCATCCTGTAACAGTTCATCAACCGTTTTTTTCCAGTTCCAAGTTTCTTTCCACATTGAAACTAAATCTTTCCTTCTTGTATCATCACAATCCGCCCAAGTAGGAACTTCAAGTTTGAGTTGTTTCAATATTTCTAAATGATTTTCATCTGTAGCAGAATCTAATAAGAATTGTTGTTGCTTATCCAGTGGTTGAGTACCAGGGTTTACCCAGCGGGCGTGTCCTGTAGGCAACCATGTCAAATCGGGATCGGCTTTATCGCTTAAGCCGGTAAGTCCAGCCTTTAGTATCAATTTCTCATTGACTGGTTTGGTTGGCCAAACATATGTGGGCATACCTTTACGCAACTTGTTTAGGTTGTGCAAATTCTTACCTTTTAATCCAACTGTTTTACCAAATGGCAACTTGTTGTGTGGGGAGACAAAATACTCTATCGCACATGGCAGCATTGCGCTGCCCATCGCATTATGTTGTTTTATCAATGATGCAAATGATGTTGAAATATATATTGGAAAACTTTGAATGCGTTGGGTCGTTTTGTTTCCATATGGAGAGATGTATGGTATTAGGGCTGCCCAAGGACGCTGGGTTTTGGCTAGTTGTGTACTTTGTTTCATGCCCTTGTGAAAAGCATAATAGATCATATTCTCGTGTGGAACATTAAATTCATCAAGGATTTTATCTGCCATTTTGATAATGTCAGCAACATGCTGATTGTGTTTCTTTCGTGAAAAAAATCCTCCACCCATCGGCGCATTCGGATGAGGACGTTTTATCTCAATACATCCCATTTTTCCTTTTCCCACCCAATTATCACGGATAACTGAATCCTCTAGCATTCCTCTGAAAGAGACAAAACCTTCCGCCTCTAAATCTGCTAATGTCCATGCTTCAACCCACTTACTTTTACCTCGTAAGCGACTTTGTGAGATTGATACTTCTCTGTCGTGGTGGACTACTAATTGGTTATCGGATGTCATCCTGATATCAAATTCGATACCATCAAAAAAACTAATTCCATGACGCAAACTCTTCAATGTATTTTCCGCTTCTTGGTAATACATCATCCCGCCCCACGCTGTCCACGCGCTACACCTTGAAAGATTATCTTTTCAAATTATATCGAACAATCATATCCCGCAATGAAGATATTCATAATCGTACATCCGAATGAATTTCACTGATTAATGCCAAACTGCCAATTCCGCCTCCACATACTGTGGCAACTGCTAAAGAGAGGTGGCATTGCCATACATCCATGGAACCATATACAATCATGATGCTGATGATTGTAATTCTTACTCCAATCATTTGCTGGTTGTTCACCCTGCACCGCCCAGAAATGAGAATCCCTTGGCGTCAATGGGCCCAAACTTTTCATGATAAGAGATACTATATTCACGCCCTTGGATATATTATCATTCTAAAATGGAAGGAAATAACTGATACAATAAATGAACCTATCAAGATCAAAACTGGACATTGGACTGAACTAGTATATTCCATTGAAGGAGATTTTACAAAGTTGATTCAAGATGCTTTTCAAAATGAAACATTAACTGATTTCCTCAACTTCCATTATCTATTCGTTTATCTATTCCTAATCTATGTAACGACAGTGTACTTTGCATTTACCGGTGACCGCGACATGACGGATAAGGTTGCTTTGAATTATCTACTCATTTATGCCCTCGCTGTACCATATTACTTGTTTTTCAATGTAGAAGTGACTTCTTCTTGGATTCCTAATATGGAGGCTCTATTGTATCATGACGGCTGGTATAGTTCGTTCTATGCTTCGCATGACCCTCTGGATAATGCCGTGCCGAGTTTACATGTCGCAATTCCATTTGGTATTCTCTACCTCAATTACTTGCACGTAAAGGAAAAGGGAATAAAAATAACTCAATGGCGCCACTGGCCGTATCATTTGTTCGTTGCAATAAACACATTATTGTTCATGTTCACAATTCTCTATCTTGGAATCCACTGGTTCATTGATATCCCGCTCGGCATCATAATTGGTGGGATTGGTGCATTATTTATCCATCACTTACAACCACGCCTTCGCAATGATTTCGGGCCGATGTTCAAGGGAGTTACAAGAAATAAGGTATGGCGGCACGTATTTGCTGAAGGTGTTGCTGCTCTATTGTTGCTCACTGTCATTTTTATGTCTGTAAACATTCAATCTGAAACAGCAGACTCAAGAATCTCCTATCAACTTGGAGCCGAGGATTCAACCTTTGAGATAATTCAAGAGTTCAATCCAGGCTCTAGTGTCTCATCTAATCTAACTAATCTTCATGAAAGTATTACATTGGAAGTTGTTGTTATCATTGTTGAAATGAGTGAACCTGCCATGGAGGATGGATCTATTGATTGGGAGATAATGAAGACTTTAGGGGACTATTATACTGTGGAGCCTCAATCAACTTTGATGCTTGAAATCGAT
>DAJY01000054.1:0-3113 GCA_002499015.1 Euryarchaeota archaeon UBA242 | reverse complement strand
TCATCAATGACTACCACGAAGATATAATGTGGAAAGCAGTATTACTTTCTCTACCTTCTCTTTGGATTACTGGATTCGTAATACATAGATTATACCGCTTGAAGAAATTCAAGCGCAGTTTAATTGATTCAACTCCAAGTCACCTGTGGGAACAGGAGATTATTGAATCTGAGTAATGGTGATATTATGTCAAATAGCAGTGACTTGGTAAGTGCTGTGGACGATTTGATGGATAGTCCAGGTGGACTATTACTCAAACAATCAAGGTCATTCTTAAGGCTAAAAATGAAAAGTATAGGATTTGTTTTCATCCTTGGGATAATTATTGGATTCCCGGTTACTAGAGAATTGATCACTTGGCTAATCGAGCCGAGTAGATTGCCCGATGGTGTAGAAATAATCGTCATTTCACCTGTAGAATTCATCATGCTACAACTGCGTATTGCGATGAGTTTAGGAGTGTTTTTCGTCATTACTACATTGATTTATTTCGGGATTTTTGAAGGACTAAAGTCACCGGCTCTGAAGCAAAGGTTAGCAGAATTAAATTATTCAATTCCAAAAACTGCTCCGACCATTTTACTTACAACAATTGCAATTATATTATTATCCATTTCAGGTTTGTATTACTCATGGGAATTGTTGACACCAATGCTTCTTGAATACCTAACAAAAGATGCACAAAGTGCGGGCTTATCCACAGATTGGAGATTATCTGGTTATGTTGGGTTCATCGCGAATTTGGCGATAGCATCTATTATTGGTTTTCAGGCACCAGTTGCTACATTGCTAATTTTAAGATTTGGTGTTGTAGATAGAAATCAAATCAAACAATACCGCCGCCAAATTTGGTTTGCTTCCTTCGTGATGGGTGCATTGTTATCACCACCTGACCCTCTCAGTTTATTCTTGGTTGCAATTCCAGTAATCCTGCTATTCGAGATAGCATTAGTGATTGATACAATCACTAGAAAGCAATAATATTCAAATTATCTGTTCTGGTAAATATGAACTAGGTACCGCCATATGTCCTGGCCTTGCTTGGTAACTAGGACCATGATAATCTGAACCACATGTTACTTTCAATCCTATTTTTTGAGCACAATTTAGCAATTCCATGCGGTATTTATCTGGATGGGAACGGTGAAATGCCTCTACTGCATCGACTCCTACGCTTTTGATAAAAGAAAGTAAATTATTACTTTCTATTCCGTAATATATGGGGTGAGCTAATGAGCATATTCCACCGGCTGCATGAATGACATTTACCGCTTCAACAATCGTTGGTTTTGTTTTTTCAACGTTAGCAGGGCAACCATCTCCTAGCCACTCATCAAATACTTGCTGCATAGAATTAGCATAGCCTTTTTCTATCATTTCCTTAGCCAAATGGGGTCTTCCAACCGCACCACTAGACCTTGCCATTACAGCCTCAAAATCAATGTCCATTCCCAATGCATTAACTTTCTCAACCATTCGCTTCATTCTTCCAATCCTACCTTCAGCGAATGGTTCTAACCACTTTCTAAAAGCACTAATTGATTGTGAATTCACATTCGAGTCATGATTTGGAAAATAAGCAAGTAAATGCCATGATGTCGTAGACCTATCCCTTCCCTCTTTCTCCAGAATAGTTTTTTGTGCTGCTAAACCGGGGATACAAGTAATTTCTACTCCTGGAATGAATCTTATGTCTCTTTGTTTTGCTTCTTCACTTGCTTCTTTCCAACCACTGATGACATCGTGATCGGTCAAGGCCCAAACTTCAACTCCTTCGGATGCAATTTTTTGTGCGAGTTGCGCTACACTCAATTCCCCATCTGAATGAGTTGAATGACCGTGAAGGTCGTAGCGCTCACTCCATCGCATCATTACCAATCCTCTTCTCAAGCGTTTTTCAAGTTGTTTCATCAGAATAAATCATCTAAGTCTGGTAAGTCAGGGGTAGGGGTAGTCATAACTGCAACTGCTGGTGGTAATTCTTGATGTGGCTCCGAATCAAGTTCTGGCAATTTTGGAATAGTTGATAATAAGTTTTCCAAATCTGATGTCACCTTTTGTTCAAGGCCATCGCTTTCTTGAAGTAATTCATCCAATGGAGGAAGGGTGGAAAAGAGTTTATCCAAATCTGGCAATGGTATCTGAGCAATTCCTTCACTGACGAAAACTCGGTCTTCTTCCAACCCTGGAAGAATAGGTGAAGTTATCTTTTCTGGGTCTTCATGGGGTAATGCGACTCTCTCTACATTTACTCTAGATGGTTGATTTTCAACTATTTGTGCTAATTCCATTGCTGCCTCAACCGGTTGCTGATTTATTTGTTGAACAGGCGCTTCAAGAACTTCCTGAACCGGTGCCAATACGATCGGTTGTTCTCTGGTTAGGACCCCTAATGTGCCAATTGCTTGTTGGAGATTTTGCGGTTCGTTAGCGCCAGATTGGCCAAGAATAGAATGGATTATAGCAGATGTTTGAGGGTTAGAACCAACTGTTTCAAATCCATATTGGTCCATTGTAGTTGCTGAGGAACGAACCTTTGTCGGCATGTCCTCGGATGATTGAACCTGTTGTTCAAATGTTAACTTTGTATCAAATTGTGGAATTTCTCTTTCCCTACTAGCCCACCATGCAATTGCTGCCCAAGTGATTGCTGTCATAGTAATGGCGCTTTCCTCAACCTTCCAACCAGCATTGCCAATTAGATTCAATTTGAAATTAGCAATTAGAACTGCGAGGAAAGCGACAGTGATTATTCTAGAAATAATCACAAGGCGAGGGGCTCTGTGGTCCATGCTATCAATGCGACACGGTAAGACTGAACCTATGAGGGTTTTCCACCACTATTAGTTCATCTCTGCCGCACGTACAGTATTTTCCATCAACATTGCAATTGTCATTGGCCCAACACCACCTGGAACAGGCGATAACCATGCAGCCTTATCCGCAACACTTGAATCCACATCTCCTGCTAATCTCCATCCTCTATCAAGGGTAGAATCATCAACACGGTTAATACCGACATCGACAACGACTGCACCTTGTTTTACCCAATCAGCAGTAACCATTTCAGCCCTACCAACAGCAGTGATTAAAATATCTGCCTTTGAGCAAAC
>DAJY01000071.1 GCA_002499015.1 Euryarchaeota archaeon UBA242 | reverse complement strand
GCCCCACGTAATAATTTATTATGTAATAAACAAGCGAAATCACAATGAAGTCCTTCGTCTCGGGAAATTAATTCATTGGAGAATGTCAATCCCGGCATTAATCCTCTCTTCTTCAACCAGAAGATTGCACAGAAAGAACCTGAAAAGAAAATTCCTTCAACTGCTGCAAAGGCAACTAATCTTTCGGCGAATGAACCTTTCTTACGAGATAACCAACGCATTGCCCAATCTCCTTTTTTCTTAACAGCTGGGACTGTTTCTAATGCCTTGAAGAGGTGGTCTTTTTCAAGATCGTCCTTGATGTAGGTGTCAATAAGTAGTGAGTAAGTCTCTGCATGAACGTTTTCCATCATAATTTGAAAACCGTAGAATGCTCTGGCTTCGGCCCAACAAACTTCATTAGAAAAATTCATCACTAAATTTTCATTAACTATACCATCGCTTGCTGCGAAAAAGGCCAGTATATGTTTTAAGAAGTGCCTTTCATCATCATTCAATGTATCCCAATCTTTTAGATCGTCTGCCAAATCAATTTCCTCGGCTGTCCAAAATGATGCTTGTTCTTGTTTGTACATTTCCCAAATATCGGAATGTTCAATTGGGAACAATACAAATCGGTCAAGATTAGTTTGAAGCATTGGTTCTAAGTGCTCATGACTCAAGTCCAACTCAAAACCATCTTCATTTTGACTTGGGTTTTCGATTACCATAATTAGACACCTCCGATTATCTCACACGCTGGAATTTTATTGCCCTCCGAGAGAGACTATAATACTGACCCCTTATGAGATGTGGAAACAGGTGTTATGATAGAGTTCTACGGAAGTGAAAAACACTAAGCAGTATGCTGATTCGTATTTCTCTTTATCACCCAGTGCAAATCAATGGTTTTAGCCAAAAAACTAACAAAAAATACCCCTCACTTTCCACTGGAGTTATGTAAGTAAGTTTCAACTTTAGAATAAGTGTCAAAAACCCCCTTCGCAACGACGGTACATGGAGCAAATTCAATTGTCGGTCCAGTTCGCACGCCTAGATGATGAAGCAAGGTTGCCAACTCAAGGCTCAGCATTGGCTGCTGGCTGGGATTTGTACGCTTTATGTGAGACAATTGTCCCCAAAGGTGCAAGCACGTACATTGCTACTGGACTGGCTGTCGCCATACCAGAAGGTTGGGAAGGACAGATTAGATGCCGCTCATCACTCGGGAAAAAAGGAATGATACTACCAAACGGTGTAGGAACAATCGATGCAGACTATCGTGGAGAATTGAAAGTGCTAGCGACATGGATAGGCCAGGGTGATAGTTTTACAGTAAGTAAAGGTGAGCGTGTTGCGCAATTATTATTCGCCCAAGTACCAAAGGTAACAATAGTTGAAACATCATACGAGGAATTGGGAAATACTGAGCGAGGGAGCGGAGGCTTCGGCTCATCAGGCCAGTACTGACTAACTAGAGAGGCGATAAGATGAGTGAGCAAAGGGGTGTGGAAATAATTCATCTCGGTGAAATTCCTTATCAAGAAGCGTTGGATTTGATGAAAGAACTTCAACGGCAAAGAATCGATGATTTGATCCCAGACACACTACTATTGCTAAATCACCCTGAAATCGTAACCGTAGGGCCACGCGCTACAAATGATGGAATAAAAGCACCACAAGGCTATCCATCCCATACAGTAGACAGAGGAGGTGGTTTGACTTGGCATGGACCTGGCCAATTGGTTGGATATCCTATTTTCAAATGGGATTTGGAAGGGGAAAATTCTGTCGCGGCAATAATCTCATTACTAGAAAAATGGATTATTAGTACGCTTGATGAGTTAGGAATAAAATCTTCAAGAGATGATAGAATGCAAGGAGTATGGGTTGATGATAAGAAGATCTGCAGTATTGGGCTTTCATTCCTTAGATGGGTTTCTCGTCATGGCTTTTCAATCAATATAGACACTCCGAGTGGAAGAGTGGAGGGTTTGGCAGGTTGTGGACTTGAAAGTAAGACAACTACTTCTCTCGCCAGATTAGATTACCAAATCTCTATTGAACAATTCACTCAATCTCTATTGAAAAACATGCAAAGTACTGTCAACAGAATTGTAAGAGATTAATCTCAATAGCATAATTTCCAGCAATAAAAGGATATCCTCAACAACTGCGAGCGATTAGCGTTGAGCATGGACAACACATGGCCTCATCATGGTAGTTCTACAGTCGGGGGAGAAATCCACCCCATTCAATATCTGGAATGGTATGTTCCTCGCTTACAACAAATGAGAAAATACAATTTATCTTTTAGTGGACTGCAATATGCTTGGGATTTTGAAACATATCTAGCAACAAATCTGAAAGATGTAGGCCACCACCACATTTCAGAGTTCCCTCATCCTGAGCAAATGGTTGCAGAAAGATACGGAATAAGTGCTCAAAAGATTGTAATTACGCATGGTGCAACTCAGGCCTTAAACATTGCATTATTGGCTTGTTTAGAACCTACATCAGATGGTCAAAAAAATATTATCGCTGTTGAATCTCCTGCATATGCACCGGTATCTCAAACCCCCCTATTACTAAACTGTGATACAATTCCGGTTCAACGACACCCTCCAGCAGATGGCTTTGGACCATGGAGAATAAACAAAAAAGAATGGTTATCTGTTCTGCAACAATCGAAAGTATTGATGATCACTCCCCAATTAAACCCATGCGGATGGGATTATGAAAGCAGTGACCGCAGATGGATAATAGATACATGTAAGGAGTTAGCAATCAAAATAATCTCCGATGAAGTATATATCGATTCGATGAAGGGTACAAAAGATTACAAACCATTCCACTTGGAAGGTGAACACTGTATATCTATCAACTCATTAACCAAAATCTATGGATTGGGCCCAATTCGTTTTGGCTGGATCATCGCCAGCAAAGAAATTACTTCCAATGCAAAAAGAGCATTCTTAACCTTTTCAGGAATTATGGCAAGTCCTACAATCCGCTTAGCAAGTGCTGTTTTCCCACACTTGGACCTAGCTATTGAAAAAATTAAACAATATAGAGAAATTAATCTTCCAATATTAAGAGAAATGCTGGCAAGACAGAATATTGTTTGGAATGAACCACCATACGGTGTTTTCGGTGCTTTTCAACTTCCAAATGGGTTTGATTCAATGACCTTCGTCGATGGAGCATGCGCAGAGCATTCGGTATTAGCAGTACCCGGCTCTATGTTCTCAGAAGAATTGAATGGATGGCTAAGAGTTGCATGGTCTATAGAGCCTGTATTATTTTCTGAAGCAATATTAAATCTAGAAAAAGCCCTAATTTCAATCCATTAGTAAAAACAAGGGCATATATGCAAAAAGGAGTTGCACAGTACATGGGTGAAGTAGTAGTAGCAATAACCGGCGCATCTGGTGCAATATACGGTAAACGCCTTACTGAGTGCTTGTCAAATCTTGGAGTTCAAGTACGGCTTGTTGTAACCGAATCTGGAGAACTGACACTCGCACATGAATGTCAAACCGATAAAGAAACCATCGCTGCAAATTATTCTGCCATTCTTGAAGATGGAAAAAATGTTGCAGCAAAATCTGCTTCTGGTTCAGCAAATATTGATGCTGTAGTTATTTGCCCCTGTTCGGGCACTACTTTGGGCAAACTGGCTGCAGGAATTGGTGACAATTTGGTAACACGTTCTGCAATCGTTGCATTAAAAGAAAGACGCAAGTTGATAATAGTTCCACGTGAAGCCCCTTATGCTACTGCTCATCTCGAAAATATGGCTAAATTATCTTCTTGGAATACGATCATTATCCCAGCATCTCCTGGATTTTATAATCATCCGCAAACAATCGATGACATGGTCGACTTTATTGTTGCAAGAATACTTGACCAATTGGGACTAGAGCATTCCATCGGCAAGCGATGGACCGGCAAAGAAATCCAATAATTCTAATCATAATACCATTTAGTTCATCAAGGTCGGGCTAATAGCCCTCTATGGTGCAAATATGTCTGATACAGATTTTAATTCATTGAAAGTGTTCGAATTAAAGGAACTTTGCAAAACCAATGCACTTCCAGTATCTGGAACTAAGGCCCAATTGATTGAAAGTCTATCGAATATTCAGGCAGACAAGTTACTTCCACAGTTACCGGTTGTAGAGGCGATTTTAGTTGATGGCGATTCTAATGAGAAGTTTCTTCAGTTGGATGAGAACTCTGAGTTTTCAATTAATTCTACTACATTTCAGCGAATGATAGCACCACTCTCAGGTCTGCATAATCTCAAAATAATAGCGGCAATAGGTCTTTCTTTGCTGATGATTTCTGCAGTTGTTATTATTCAGCCTGCTTGGCTTGGATTTGGCGATGAACTTGAATTTGAATTGATTGAGTTTGATGCATCTATGGCTAGAGGCTATGCACAGAGCCTTGTTGATCTTGGTCACCCCGATTGGGAAGGTCGGATGAGTGGAACTGATGAAGAGGCCGCTGCTGCACAATTTATTGAGCAGCATTTCAAATCACTTGGAATGACAACAACATTGCATTCTTATGATGTGCCAATGCACCATGTAAATGCAGAACCATCCCTACAAGTTTGCACTCCAGGAAATATAAACCCATTCGCACCACCATGTTCTGCTGCAGACTTTGGAAGTCTTGCATATACCTTTGAACATCGAATTGACTATGTGATTCAAGGATTCAGTGGTTCTAGTTTATTCGAATTCGGCAATAATGTACAAATTGTTGATTTAGGCAACGGTTCCGAAGAATCACTTTGGCAAGAGGCTAATGGAAAGATTGGCTATGTTAGAGGCGGTGGTTCAATCACTGGTAATACTGCATTGATGAGTAAAGCTGCAGAAAATGACTTGGTGTCATTAATTAGAGTAAACAAAGATTACAATTGCGGTAAAGTTGAAATCAATGATTGTGTGCCGATTTTCAAGGGAACCTCTATAGAAGCAATTACAGAAGCGAATGGCGGTAGCGTACCTACTGAATTATCATTCATTGCAATGTCAAAAGATGCTGGTGAAATATTAGAAGCTGCAGTAATAAATGGTTCAGGATCTATCGCAATGGACATAGATGTCACTAATGACGGCACTAGAACAATATACGTGCCTTGTGGAGAATTCAAAGGTAAATCGTCCGAAGTAGTAATCGCTGGAGCACACCACGATACAGTCTATAGCGGCCCTGGAGCAATTGATGATACTTCAGGAACAGCTAGTATTATGGAGATGTCAAGACAAATTTCTAAAATCGTTAACGAATCAGGAACACCTGATAGAACAATACGATTCTGTACATGGGGTGGTGAAGAGGAAGGCCTTTACGGAAGTAAAGCCTATGTCAATGAAATGAAGGACGATTTGAAAAGAAATCTGCGCCTATACATAAATTTGGATATGAATCACGTCGACGCTGATTTTGCTAACCGTGGTAATTCATTGACATTGTTCACAAA
>DAJY01000019.1 GCA_002499015.1 Euryarchaeota archaeon UBA242 | reverse complement strand
ACCATATCTCCAATCTTGTTTTGATTACGGTCAACAGTTGTTTCAACCCACCAACCATCCTCGGATGGTTCATTGCTCGTTTCGGCGCTAACTGGGATGGACATCATCAATGTTGGCAACAAAAATATAGTCAAGCAGAAGAATGTTATTGCGTTACGGAGTGTGTTCATTGCTTGCACCTTCAATACATCCACAAGCGTTTATGGTTTCAATATAGTGCTTGATAGTTTTAACAACAAATAGGATTTTTAATTGTTTAAAGGTGGAATACTAGATTCATGATAGTTTTTGCTCTTATCCCGTTATTGACGGGTCAAAAGTTATAGTGAGTATCAATAGTCATCGTTGGATTACTATGGCAGCACCAACCCGAAATGCACCACAAAGAGTTTCAAACCAAGGATTATTATCACCCGCAAATGACCCGAGTGCAATCTATTCAGCACCAGATAATGCTGTCAGCACGCCCTCAATGGTCATTAGTCAACCAGGCAAAGTTAGAACTCAAGGCGATGTTGATTTAGAAAAATTCGCACAACTGATAATGTATGTTGTCGCATTAATTGCCATCTGGGGCGGGATCTTCAGTATCGCTTTCGATGACAATGCAACAAATTCAAATTTCCTTCTACTATTCATTGGCGGATTAGTTTCTGCTGCAATGGCCATCGCTTGGATTGAATTACAATCCAAGAGAAATGCATATCAATTGATGGAAGTGCAAAATTACATGCTCGGCCTAGGCTTCTTCTTTGCAACGGTCGGCACACTATGGGGTGCTCGATACCTAATGGGTTTCGCCACAGGGGAACTAGGCCTTGAGATATTTGGAGATCCAAATAATTACGCAGATGGAGCAGATTGGCAACCTAATGCAAATGGAATATATATGCAAGTAGTAGCAGTAATTGCCCTATTGTATGGAGAAATAAAACTTCTCAAGCGATACAAAGGTGCGACAACATTTGGCTGGGGTGTTGCTATTTATGGCCCACTGGCATTGATGATTACAGGTGTAGGACCTTGGATTGATTGGTCTAATAATGAAGTATCTTACGAGTTAGGACTTGCCATAATCATACTCTCCTTCGTCAGCATGGAAGCAGCCTTACGTTCAAATAAATCAATGCACTTTTTCGTTGCCGCAATCGTCTCTGGAGTAGTTCCAATCTTGTATGAACTGTTCAACACCAATGCTCCTGCTGGAGGCGAAGGTGGCGCATTGTCGCTATTGATATTCATTATTGCGATTCAAGGCTACTATGCCTCAAAGCAAGAATTACGCTCTGATTTGATGCAGAAAGCGAGTGTGCTATTGGTTGGTGAAGTTTTAATTGCAATGTTTATTGCTCGTATTGAAGAATTAAACTTAATTATCGGCCCACTAAGGGCTGAAAATCTTGGATTCTTAGGAGATCATTTGACCCTACCTGTAATGTTGTGGATTACTGTCCTGGTTGCATATTTCCCTGCAGTGATGCAACGTAGAGTTCCATGGATGCCTATTGGTTTAGCATTTTCTTTGTTCTTTTTACCTACGGATTCCAATATTATTCCTTGGATAATCACATTGGCAATGATTCCTTACATGTTATTCATCAACAAAAATGCAAGGAAATGGGTTGCTGATTTAACTGTCGCCATGCTAGCAGTATCATTTTTCATGACCGACTTATTAGCTCGAGCAAATGATATCCCTTATGCTGACATATTCTCAATCCCTTATACCCATTATCTCATTCCGATAACTCTAGTGGTTATTGCTGAAGCCGGATTTAGACAAAAGAAAATCTCCTCATGGGCACACCTATCGATTGTATCTGCTGTAACATTATCTCGGGCCATATTAGGGGCAGAGGAATGGTTCTTGCCTTGGGTATTTGTTGCATATATCTTGTACATAGCAAGTACCAGCCTAAATATGGCTGGTAAATCCGGCGCATTTAAAGATAGAAAGGAATCTACTCAAACCGTAATAATTGCCCTTGGTGCAATACTTCTTTTGGCAATATTTGGAAAGTTGAATTTGCCTGAAACATCTCTTGATGAATTATTATCCGGTTTCAATATCTCTTTGATGATATTAGGAATTGTATCTTATTTCCTGTTACGCATTGGACGAGAAATTGAATTTGACATGGGGATGCTGCTGAATTGGCAAACTATCAAAAAGGCATCAACTACCTTTGACGCAGAATTGAATGCTTGGATTGAAGTTGATAACCAAAATGATCAATATCTCAGTGAATTTGAACAAAATTGGCTCTCAAAGTCATGGAGTTCTTTAGCGAGAATCAGTGTGATTATTCCTTTGATATTGATGACGATTGCAATAACTGAAGTCGAAATCAAGCCTTTCGCTGAAAACCCAATTTGGGTCATATTGTTGGCAATCCCGGTTGGAATCTTAGTTTCGGAGATACTTGCACTTGACAAAATAAGTTCCTTTACTAGGTCAGCAGGTGTTTGGATGTTGGTATTGATGGCCGTTCCAATGGTCATTAGGATGCAATTAGCAAGAGCAGGTACAACTGAAGGTCAAGTAGCTAATTTGGGTGGATTGATACCTTCTGCTATTGTTCTAGATTTGATTTTAATCGCTGCTCCATTCATTGTCAATTCTCAAATAAATAAGCGTGGAATAGATGATGAAGTATTATCCAAGAATGCGGATGTTGCTGCATTGGCTGGACTTCTTGTGCTTGCAATGATGGATAGTTCAGGAGGTTTACTTCTCATCAG
>DAJY01000100.1:54976-58093 GCA_002499015.1 Euryarchaeota archaeon UBA242 | reverse complement strand
CTAAGTAAAAGGCGGAAGTATGTTATTGACTAAACCACTGCATCACACTATGGGCATGCTCGATATTGATGATGATCGCTTTTGGTGGTCATTGCTAGTAATCGGATGCCTATTGAGTATTATCGCAATCGTAAATTCCGATTTGGGCCTCGATACCCATATTCGGATGAATGCTGCAAATTCAGATGATGGCGTATTGGAATGGGGGCATACTCGCACAGTAGACCCGCTTGCAAGCGACCCAAGTTATACCAAGGTGATACAACCACAAATTGATGCCTCTTCAAACCAACTATATTTCCCTCTTAGGATGATGGTAATATTTACCATAGGACTGTTTTTGAGTGGAAATATCAATACACAAAAAATCGAGCCAAATAAGATTACCTGGAGTCCTAGACTTCCAGCCATTTTATCAATATATCCTGTTTTTGTCTTTGCCATTGGTAGAGGTTATTTTGAGCCGGCGTTAGCGGTAATAATGGGTCTGGGTTTTGGGCTCATAGTTATTCGCGAAAATGTAAAACGCAGTGTTTTAGCAACTGTGCTAATTCTTTCATTAGCGGCGATAATGTATCTAAAAGGAATTTCAACCGATACGATATTTTCCTTCATTATCGCGGCAGGAATCATCACTTTTGTCGGGCAAAAAATCGATGATTGGTATAATTTACAAGAGGATAAACAATCACCACTACAAAAGCCATTACCCATGGCGCTACTGACCTTTTCTTCCGTTTCTATAATGTTGATAGGGGCCGGATTGTTCGGATATGGAGGTACTCTCTCAGTCATTGGCGATAGTCCTTTGAGATTTTCATTTGCATTATTTGGCTCATTTCTAGATGTGGTAATTATCTTCGGATTATTCGGTATGATGCTTTGGCCGTTTATCGTCTCACTACTGTCAAATTTACAGCGTATTCGAAGTTATAACGTGGCATTGCTAACTTCTACCTGCGCAGGTTTACTTGCTGCAATTTGGATTTATGTTGCAGTACTGTGGACCTTTGAAGCAGAGTTATGGGGTGCTAAATGGCCCGATATCATGTGGATAATGGGTAATAATGGGCGCTATATTTCATTACTCATAATCCCGTTATTTGCGCTTATGGCATATACTGCTAAGCAATATCCAGAAATGCCTTCGCTTTGGTCGCCTAAAGAGAAATCAAAAACATTACTTTTAGCAATAATTCTAGTATTACCTTTGACGCTATTAGCATCACTACACGGACAATCGATGTGGACTGATGAAGCGGCTGAAGTTTTGAGCGATTTGATGGAGAATGATCAAGAGTTCATCTTTATCCATGAGCCTACATTGGCAATGCATTGGCTTTACACCATTAGAACAGATTTAGATTTGGACGGTCAGCGCAATATCACAGGGCACTGGAGAGCCCCTGATTCAGGTTGGCAAGATGAAGTGGTTAATTCAACACAATATCCAAATCGCGGCGATATCAGTAGCATTCAGTACATCGTTGTAGCACCGGATGTCAAAAGTGATATTCCTCAAGGTTGGGAAATCTTACAACGAGGTGAAGCACCTTGGCTAAACGGTGGTAATCAATGGGCAATATGGGTTAAAGTATTGCCTTAGTTGAATTAATCAAACGATTAGGTAGTTGGAAAATAGTGGATGAGCCAGCGCGAAGCGGTTATAGCGGGTGTGTTTGTCGCTGGCTTTAGTGCCACCATGGCTTAGCGGTATAGCACCTCATTGGTAATGAGGAGGTCGCGAGTTCAATTCTCGCTGGTGGCTCCTTTGAGATCTATTGTTGGCAACGGAGCCACCAGCGAAGGAACTGATAATGAAATCTGATTTCTACTAATTGAATTTGGTTTTCGCACTTCCCTTTGTTGACTAGTAATTTTGGCGGTCCAGTGCTCACCTCTCGCTATTGGCACTTTGTGTATTCCGAGTTTTTCTATAGGTCGGGAAAGTGCTCCCTTGGCGAGTATTCTCCCTCAAAGTATAATAGGCGTTTTTTGTAGTTGGGTGATTGGAGAGGGAAACTTTTCCAGATGGGATGCCACATGCAGGGAAATAACGAAAGTAAGGTCGAAATGCGCCAAAGAGTGCTTGACCTTCAGAACCAAGTAGATGAATTAAAAGACCTAGTCAACACTTTACTGAGTGTCATTGTTGAAGAACCAGATGGAGTGCACACAGGTGCAGCACCATCTATTCCAGGACATCCTCGCAGCAATTATTGCATGTGAGATTTATCCTTTAATTACAGCTATTGGATTTAATCTAACCACGGGTCTTGCTAGACCTGCAGCATTTGTAATCGCAATTACTTCATCCACATCCTTGTATGCAGATGGTGCTTCTTCACTCAATATATTGTCAGTCGAAGCGTGTATCCTTATTCCAGAATCTTCTAATTGCCTTTTCAATGCTTTACCGTCGACTATTCTTCTTGCTTTAGTTCGCGATAATGCCCGACCTGCACCATGGCAAGAAGAAGCAAAGGCATGGTTTTGTCCAGTTTTAGGAGCGGCCATTATCCATGAGCCACTACCCATGTCACCAGGAACTAAAACCGGTTGTCCTGTTGATCTGAATGATTCGGCTATATCTGGATGGTCACCGCCAAATGCTCTGGTAGCACCTTTACGGTGAACACAGCACTGACATGAACTTCCTGCGATAATATGGGTTTCTTTTTTAGCGATATTATGGGCTACATCATACAGTGTTCTCGCCTCACCATCAATTCCCATTTCCAATTCCAATACCGTTCTTAGGCGCGTAGCAAGGGCTGCTCTATTGGCAAAGGCGAAATTTGCAGCAGCATTCATCGAATCGAAATAATCCATTCCTTGTTTAGAATAAAATGGAGCAGCTGCAAGTTGTCTATCAGGCAATTCATAGCCCCATTCTTCATCAACCCAGAGATCGCCTTTTTTCTTATATCTCTGCTCAAGTCCTCTAACGTGGTCTGTGCATACCTGATGTCCTAATCCTCTACTGCCTGAATGGATCATTGCCAAAAGTTGATTTTCATATAATCCCCATTGTTTAGCAGTTTCTTCATCGACTACGGAACCTACAGTTTGCAGTTCAAGAAAATGGTTTCCGCTACCGAGTGTTCCCAGTGCTCG
>DAJY01000100.1:48660-54637 GCA_002499015.1 Euryarchaeota archaeon UBA242 | reverse complement strand
AACCTGCCGGCTAATTTCTTTAAATTTGGAATGTCATCAATCGTTGCATCAAGCGCCATTACTCTAACACCACAGTTGATGTCAAAGCCAACACCACCAGGCGAGATAGCACCGCCTAATTCACCTGCTTCTGTATCTGTAGCGACTACACCACCAATTGGAAATCCGTATCCATAATGCCAATCAGCCATAGCCCATGCTTCACCAACGATACCTGGCAAACTTGCAGTATTGACCAATTGCTCAGGGGCTCTGTCATCACCATGCTTTGCTAGATGCTCAGGGGTGGTGACCATACGAGCATCAACTTTCATGTTGCCATGAGCTTTTATTCGCATTGTGCCATCGCCTTCATCGATGAGGTGGGCACGCCAATCTTCGCTCATTGTGTGGTTGTCAGGCGAGGCACACTTGAGACTTGTCCTTTACAACATTGTCAACATTACCCATTTTTGGATAGTGAAGTAACATAGGCTTGAAGGGGTATGGGCGCCTCGGCGATTTGTTCCTCAAGGGACAGGTGTTTATCATGGACCTTCCTCCTATCGACTTGGCGGTATTCCATGAGCATGGATTCATTCGTAAACAATGCACTGTTTCGGGACTTTGGTTTTGGTCTACAGATGCTGACAGGGTTACTTGCGGAGACACTACTGAAGACGAATATACATTTATCGGAAAGCCGTTAATCGCTGGCTTTTCAATGCGTGGTAAAGAGTTGAAGGATACTATGAGAGAGGCATTCTTATCGTTTTTTGAAAACTTATCTCATACACGTATTGCACCATATCCAGTACTGGCGAGATGGAGAGATGACATTCACTTAACAATCGCAAGTATCGCTGATTTCCAACCGCATGTAACTTCTGGTGAGGTTGAACCACCAGCAAATCCATTAACTATTTCTCAACCTTGCATTCGTTTGACCGATGTTGATGCGGTGGGTCGTTCCGGACGCCATTTAACAACCTTTGAAATGATGGCGCATCATACATTTAACCGTCCTAGTGAAGGGAAAATATACTATTGGATGGAGGAATGTGTTCAATATTGTCACCAATTACTAACCGACACGTTTGGTATCGATCCAAATCAAATCACCTATGTAGAGAATCCTTGGTGTGGTGGCGGAAATGCAGGTTCAGCAGTTGAGGTAATCGTAGGTGGATTGGAATTGGCAACTTTAGTTTTCATGAATCTTGAAGAAGATCCCGATGGAGAATATGAACTAAAGGGCGATAGATATTCCGAAATGCCATTGCAAATTATCGATACTGGTTACGGGTTGGAACGTTTTTGTTGGGCAGCAGCAGGAACTCCGACAATCTACGAAGCGATTTATCCGGTTACAGTTGCATGGTTGAAGCAGTTATCTGGTTTTGATACGATATCATCAAAATGGCCGCAACTTAACTTGGACAAATTCTTGGGTGAATTAAGCCGGCTAAATGGAATAATGAATATTGAGCCGGGAGTAGATGCAAATGAATTACAAGCGACTTTGATTAGGCGCCTTGGTGAAAGAGGAGTTGATATCAGTACTGAACAATTTAGCGCAATTACTGAGCCATTAGCGCGAATCTATGCTATCTCTGACCATCTACATGCGCTTTGTAATATGTTGGGTGATGGTCTTGTTCCATCAAATGCGAAAGCCGGATATTTGGCAAGAATGCTAGCGAGAAAGACACTGAGAATGCGCGATGACCTTGGCTTGAAAGTTAGTCTTGCAGAATTAGCCACTCATCACATCGAAGTCAATTTAGGTGGTGAAAAGATGAAACAAACATCCGATGGTCTATTGAAAATATTAACCTTAGAAGAAGAAAGGTATGTTGAAATGCTTAGAAAAGGTCAAAATGTGATTCAGACGCAACTTGCTAAGGTTCCTCAAGATGCTAGCGAGATTCCTGATGAAGTCCTTTTCAATCTAAATGATTCGCATGGATTAACACCGGATATGGCGGTGTCACTTGCAATAGATGCTGGTTGGAATAATGTCACATTACGGACTGGTTTTTCTGCAGAAATGGCTGACCGCCACGCTAAAATCGCCAAGGCTGCAGCCAAAGAGATAACAGTAAAGCCAATTATTGAATCAATACCAACATTGCCGAATACAGTGGCTCTATATTATGAGGATGTTCAACAAAGTGAATTTGATGCAAGTGTACTGGCTTGTATGCCGCTAATTGGCAAGGATATTCCATTTAATGCAACCCACGGGATTATTTTAGAAAAAACATGTTTCTATCCTGAAGGTGGTGGGCAAGAGGGAGATCATGGGACACTATCTACTGACTCTTGCAATAGAACTGTATTGGATACAAGAAAGGTTGGTAATTTGGTAATTCATCTTACAGATGGTGCATTTGAACCTGGAGATTTAGTACACGGTTCACTTGATTGGGATAGAAGAAAGCAATTGATGGACCATCATACTGCAGTTCATATTATCGGAGGGGCAGCGAGGAGAATTCTAGGACCTCATATCTATCAAGCTGGAGCCAATAAGTCGATAGATTCTGCCAGATTAGATATCACTCATTTCCGCCGTTTAAGCAGAGATGATTTAGATGCGATTGAGGAATTAGCAAATGAAGTACTAGGTCAGGTCCATAGAACTGAAAAAACTACACTAAACCGCAAGGATGCAGATCGTAAATACGGATTTGACCTTTACCAAGGTGGAGCACCTAAAGGTAATGAAATTAGGATTTTAAGAATCTCTGACCACGATATTCAAGCATGTGGTGGAACTCATCACGATGAGCCTGGGCGTATTGGGTCGATTAGAATTATTCGCTCTGCTGCAGTTCAAGATGGAGTTGAGAGATTGCATATTGTTGCAGGTCAAGCAGCATTGAATTTTGCTAGAGAGCAAGATGAATTGTTAAGACAGGCTAGCGAAATATTCACTGTAAGTAGTCAGGATTTACCTCAAGCAGCACAACGGTTTTTCAACGAATGGAAGGACCAAAGAAAGAGGATTGAACAATTAGAAGGCGAAATTGTACGTCTACGTACAAGTGGCGGTGATGAAACAACATCTGAAATTGATGGTGTTAGAGTCGTTATCATGGAGGCTGATGGAGACCTCAAAAAGATGACAAAAATGTTGAAGGAATTGACATTAGATTCATCCAAGCCAACCTTGGCAGTACTCGGTTCAAGAGTTGGCGGAGGAAAACTAATGGTTGCAGTAACCGATAATACAATTGCAAGTGAAAAGTATAACGCAGTTGAAATTTTGAAAGAAATTGCTGGGCATATCAATGGTGGTGGCGGTGGCCGGCCAACTATGGCTCAAGGCGGTGGAACAAATCCAGAAGGTCTGGATAGTGCCTTACAAGCGGCTAGAGATTTCATCGCCAATTGATTAGATTAGCGATTGTAATGCTGCAACATCAAAATGTGATACTGCCTTTGATGTGGCTTCAACAGGATAAAACCATGCTGCTTCAGAAATTTCTTCTGTCTGTAACTTCAATTCAGAAAGATTACCATCCCATTGTGAGCGATAGGTGAAAGAAACAAATGATATTCCTCTTGATGAAAATATTTGTTGGGTAATTATTGGTCTATCACTTTGTAGAACGATTTCAAGGCCTAATTCCTCTAAAGTTTCACGAACGCATCCCACTTGCGGATGCTCATCGTGATCCATATACCCGCCAGGTAAAGTCCAACTTCCTCTAAAATGTCCACGTTCAACTTTACCCATCAATACTTGGCCGTTTGAATTAGTAATCATAACTTTAGATACCAATCTGTGAAGTGAGCGATATATCGCTTCTCTCGCAATTGGATGAACCGAGTTATCGGCGATAATATCATCTTTCAGGGCCCAATGCCCAGGCCATTCAATCTTTGGATAACCCTTTAGTACAGCAATAGAATTTCCCAAGAAATGTATGTTAGTTGTGCGTTTTTTCTCCCACTCAATACCCATTGCTTTGATTTCTTGCTGGGTTGGAAGTCGTAATACTGGAACAGTTTCCATTCTGCCTTGGACTGGCAATTGTGGACCTTCTCCTTGTTCATTGACAAGTAATACCTGACCGTCATGCTCTAGATGAACGACTGTATCGGGATGGCTCATAGATTACTCCACAATGGGCAAACTGTTTGAATCACTCGGCTTCATCACCATTGGTCAACAAGTGTTGAGTATAATCGATTTCATCATTGAATGTCGCCTCAGTAAGATATGATTCCGGTAATTCTTTCTTGACCTTTGCACCTAGATGTTTCAATTCAGCAGTTCGACGAACTACATTCCCTCTTCCCTCTACTAACTGACTGTGTGATTGCTCAAATGAATCAGTTGCCTGTTTCAAACGTGACCCAAGTGTAGAAAAGGATTTCAAAAATAGAGCGATTTGATCGTGCAGGCCACCAGCAGTTTCAATCAATTTCGTTTGATTGCTAGTCATTTGTTCGCGTTTCCACAGGTCCTGAATTAACATCAATGCAGTCATTATTGTTGCACCTGTTACAACCTTGACTTTGACATTGCCAGTGAGGTCTATATACAACTCGGGGCTCATTTTCATTGCTGCACCGTAGGCACTTTCCAAGGGTACAAACATCAGAACGAAGTCTGGTGAGTTGACTATATCCATATGAGTATAATTTTTGTCAGCAAGTATTTTTGCATGATTTTTTATTGAACTACAATGCTTTTTCATGGCATCTTGAGCATCGCTTTCATCTTCAGCATTAACATAATCATCCCAAGCCTTCAAAGACACCTTAGAATCGATAATAATATGGCGCTTTCCGGGTAGATTTATAATGAAATCTGACTGCAATCTACTACCATCAGCAGATGTTTCTCCCTTCTGTTTTAGGTAATCTTTACCTTCAATGAATCCCATCCCTTGCAATAAATTTTCTAGAACCAATTCACCCCAAGCACCTTGCTTCTGTGAATCTGCCCTTAACGCATTTGTCAGGTTCTCAGTCCCCCTTGACAATTCCATGCCTAAATCAGAAACTTGTCCAATCTCTTTACTTAGAGACTCACTTCTTTTAATTGTTTCACGCTCCATTCTCTCGATATTGCTCATGTAATCTTTCATTGCCTTGGATAGTGATTCAGTTGCAGTTGTAAATGTAGATGATTTCTCCTTCTCAGCCTTTTCTACGACTTCATCAAAGGCTTTACGTGCTGCTAAATCGAATGCCAGCATCATTTGTTGCGAATTGCTCTCAGATTGCAACTTATCATTTTTACGAGCTTCATCTAGTGCTTCATATCTCGCTTGGATTGACGCTAATTGTGTATTCAAATCTGATTGGGATGTAATGACTTCTGATTTCAATTTTTGATTCATCAAATACCACACTACAAATCCAACTACTATCGTGGCTGATAAAATGTATAACTGCTCCATCTCGGTCTCTCCAATTTGATTAATTGGGCGAGGGTATATCAAGACATTTATTAACGAAGGAGTTGATGTTCGTCTCAAGGTTCAATAAAGAAGTGCTCATAGGGGTAAATATGCGTTTCGAACAATTAAACGATGGAGTATGGGAAAATACATATCTCTTGGTTGACGAAAATACAATGGAAGCAGCATTGGTTGACCCTGTATACGATTATATGGATTCATACATGGAGATATTGGAGCAACAAAAACTGACACTCCGTTATGCAATCGCTAGTCACACCCATGCAGATCATATTACTGCCTGCTTTAATCTCAGAGATATAACCGGATGTGAATATGTAATGTGGCATGAGACTGCATGCCTAGGGGTTTCTAAATATGTTATTGACCAAGAGAAAATTATGTTGGGTGCTTATCCGATTACATTCCATTTCGCCCCAGGACATACTTCTGATTCGATGTTAATTCATTTTGATAATTATTTAATGACTGGAGATTTTTTATTTACTGGTGAAGGTGGTGTTGGAAGAGATGATTTGCCTAGTGGAAGGATGCGGGTACACTGGGACTCATTGCAA
>DAJY01000100.1:10767-48446 GCA_002499015.1 Euryarchaeota archaeon UBA242 | reverse complement strand
CCAGGTACTAAAATGCAGTCTCTTAGATGGAATCGAGAAAATAATTTTGTTTTAAAAATGACAACGTTTGAAGAATATGAACAATGGCAAAGTGAAAACAATATCAAACTGGGTTCTGTTTCAAAAATCAAAACTGCCGTTCCGGCTAATTTGTTTAGAGAAATACCTGATGTAATTCCCTGGTTGTAGTGATAATAGGTCAATAGTACAAACTTTTGTGAAAGACTTCAACAACTGAAGGGTTTTCGCAGGCATGGGGTTATTGATGGCTATACCAGTGGATTTGAATGGTTTGATGTGGGCAGTAGGCCTACTATCGATTCCGTTATTGCTGGCAATCCCTATGAAAATAGCATGGCAATACTGGATTGGTTCTGGGCACGAGGAAACTGAATACAGGGGTATGGTTAGGCAAATCATTGACTCGGGAAGGCAACTCTCTCCTTTTAGAGATACACTCGATGATTTGGCGAGAGGGTTAAGGATAAAGCCGGGTAGACAAAGATTGATAGAAGCAGATTTACTTCATCCTCTCGCACTGTCACATTTTTTGATATTACCTGCTTTGATAATTTTCCCCTTAGCAGTTGTTGTGGCCTTACCAGTAATCTTAGTTGGATTTCCTTTTTTGATATTAGTTGAATTTATATTAATTAAAAATAAAGTTCTAATGAAGAGTTTGAGATTGATTGAGACTTGGTTGCATTGGCAAGTGATACATATTCCCAAACCGCATAGAGGTCCGGTATTAACCAAGTCTGGAATCGGTGAATTTTCACAGCATGTAGTTCACTTCTCGCAAATACCACAGGGAACTTTTCTCGGATTATTTGCATGGTTAATGGTTCATTGGACATTGAAAATGGATTCATTTGGACTTGAACTCTCACTCGCAGCAGGATTTTACATTATCCTATTGGGTGTCTTGAGTGTACTTAATACTGCATTTGAGTCCGATTTGGTGTTCGTAGACCCATCGAAGGGAAGATTGGTACCAGTAGACCAATGGCTGGAGAGTATTCTTAAACCGATTGTCGGGATTGGTTTACTATTTTTAATCGGTAGAAACCTACTAGATGAGGCGAGAGGAGGTAATCCCGTATTGTTTGCAACCACAGTACTCGCTCTTCTATACGGGGCTGCAATAGTCGGAATTGCTTATCGTTGGGGATATTCATTGTGGCGAGGAAATAATGTTAGATCTATTTTTGAGATGCAAATCATCGACGGATTGGCACCACTGTCGTATGATCTAACGCGCAATAAAGGAAGAATTGATTTTAGAGTACGAATGACAATGGAGGAGAGAATTGAAACTATCTCTAAATTGCCAACAAATCAAATGACTTTCGAAGCGCTACAAAATCTTCCCAAGAGTAATACTTCTGACATGATTCCAAATAACCCAATAAAGTAGTCTTTATTTTGGATTTACAAGCGAAAGTTGATGAGACTTAGTCATTCGCCCCACTATAATGGCTAGAATCGCAGTCACTGATGGTATGGCGCCAGAAGCTATAGAATTGCTTGAAAAAGCAGGACATGAAGTTATCAACAAACCAATTGAACTCACAGATTTACTTGCCGGAGAACTATCTAACTTCGATGCGATTATCGTCCGTAGTGCCACAAAAATACCTGCTGAAGTAATATCTGCTACCAGTGAACGTTTGAAGGTCATTGGGCGTGCTGGAGTCGGTGTTGACAATATAGACATCAAAGCAGCCGCAGAAGCAGGAATCCCTGTTGTCAATGCACCTAGAGCATCAACCCAGTCAGTTGTTGAATTGACTATTGGGCACTTACTGGCTAGTCTTCGTCACTTGCCTAAGGCGAATAAAGGAATGAGAGAAGGGAAGTGGGAGAAAAAAATCATGGGTGGTACTGAATTAAGTGGTAAATGCTTGGGATTAATTGGCTTTGGTAGAATCGCCCAAGGAGTTGGAGCAGTAGCGCAAGCAATGGGAATGGAAGTACATGCATTTGACCCGTATCTTCCTGCTAAAATTGCCAAATCACAAAATACAACTTTGCATAAGTCTGTAGATACTTTATTCAAACGATGTACTCATATCTCAATACATTGTAATTTTACTGATGATACTCATCATCTGGTAAATAAGGATAGAATGGCTATGATGCCTGGGAAGTCTAGAGATGGAATAAAATGTGGAAATCATATCGTGAATTGCGCACGTGGCGGTATTATTGACGAGACGGCATTGCTACAAGCGTTAGAACAAGGGGTAATTTCTTCAGTGGCTTTGGATGTATTTGAATCCGAACCAGTGGCGCCAAATTATGCTCTAATTCAGCATGAGAATTTTCACGGAACTCCACATATTGGCGCAGACACATTAGAAGCACAGGCAAGAGTCGGTATGGATATTGCCAACGCAATAATAACTGTACTTTCGGGTGCGGAATGCGAAACAACTGTCAATAAACATCTGCTTTGAGTTTGAAAAAGCTTGAGATTATTATTTCACTTGCTTAGTAATTTAGAGTTACAGTTAAACACCGCTGACAGTCAAGTAATATCAATGACTGGTGCTGGAATCAACTCTTCCGATGAAGGTGCAACTCTAGATGATGTCAGTAGAAGTTCAGAGAGGATTATTGTTCATTGTGACTTAGATGCTTTTTTCGCTGCAGTTGAGACATTACATCACAACTTAGATCCAACGATTCCCCTAATTATCGGTTCTGATCCCAATCAAGGTCGTGCTAGAGGAATTGTTTCTACTTGTAATTATCCAGCGAGAAAATACGGTATTCATTCTGCTATGCCTATTGGAGAAGCATGGAGGAGATGTCCGGGTGCACCATATGGAAATGCCATCTATCTTAGTGGAACTAGAGGATTGTATAGTCGAGCAAGCCGAAAGGTAATGGAAGTTCTCAAACCTTCAGCGATAAAATTTGAGAAAGCCAGTATTGATGAAGCCTATCTCGATATTACAGAAACTGTAGACGGTGACTGGGATTCAGCCTTTGCATTGTGCCGTAAGTTACAGCAATCGATATACAAGAAAGTCGGATTAACAGCTTCATTTGGTATTGGGCCAACCCGAATATTGGCAAAGATGTCAAGTGAAATAAATAAACCCAACGGGATTTTTAGAATATTACCTGATGAAATTCAAGAATTTTTTATTGATAGACCGGTTAGAGAAGTCCCCGGTGTCGGTCCTAAAACAGCAACAATGCTTGCAGAATGGGGGATAACAAGTGTTGATGAAGCATATGAAGTGGGTGAATTGGCTCTAGCGAGAATGACAAATGAGCGTTTTGCATCTTGGATAATTAGGCTTGCAGATGGAAAAACCACTAATGAAGTAAGTCCGTTGAGGAGTCGAAAATCAGTTGGTAAGGAACATACCTTTGATGTTGACCAGTCAGATTCAGAGATAGTTTTGGTAATGCTTAACCAACTGGTTACAACTGTTTTGAAGAGAGCCCTGGAGATGGGAGTCTCTGGAAGGTTGGCTGAGGTTAAAATACGCTATACAGGTTTTGAAACACATACCCATGGGCGCTCTATTCCAGTGGCGATGGATGATGTAGAGGTATTTTCTCGCCTTGCGCAGCAACTTTTTGCAAATAATCTGCACCATGAGGAAAAAGTTCGTCTCATTGGATTTAGACTTGGCAATTTAGAAATGCCAATTTCACGGCAAGAAACATTACAATTATAGAATATATAATTCATTCAAGTGAATGCATACTGGTCAATATCGTTGTGAATTCACTTAGTTCAGCAGGAATTGAAATTCCACTAATAGGTTTGTTTAGAGAGATTCCTGCCTCTTTCTTGCCGTTCCAAGTTGAAGAATTAAATTCTTGAATAGAACTTGTCAGTTTTCTCAAATCATCACCTTGTTCCATATCAACCGCTAATTCATCAACAATATTACTTGGGAACGAATCGACATCAACAGCAGACTTTGAATAAATTGTTAGGGATATGTGGTGTGAGAAGAACGGGCATATCGGCGAGAATGCGCTAAGGAAATCTCTAACAATTCGGTGAATTGTCCATGCAGCAGCAGTATCTTCATCATATAATCGAGTCTTTACCATCTCTAGCCAATGACTTGGCAGTACACCGGTAGCGAATGATTTCAATGCTTGAGTTGCAGTATAAATGTCAAGATCGTGCCATGATTTTTCAACGATTGACATTGTGTTTTGGAACTCAGCTATAATCCATTTATCCTCTATTGCTAAATCAGTAGGAGTAGTATCTAAATCTTCAGGACAAGGGAACATCGAAGCAAACCTTGCAACATTGAATACCTTGGTCAAGACTCCGTAATACTTCTTTTCAATTTCTTCAGGATTGATATGGAAATCATCACCAACTTGAGCATCACAGGCCTTCCATAATCGGAAACATTCGGAACCGATTTTATTTGCTCGTAAACTAACGGTCTTATCTGGACCTTTAACCTTCCAAGAACCTGTTTTACCACCTGCTCCACATTCTAAAACTGAATCAGCATCTATACCATTACCAAGTGATTTACTCATTTTACGACCCCATGGATCCATTCCTAAACCATCAATCCAAACATGATTAAAACCAGGTTTATCCAATAGTAGTGTTGATTTCAACAAAGTATAGTAGAGCCATGTTCGAACGATTTCTTTTCCTTGTGGTCTTAGAGCAGTAGGGAATGCCTTCTCAAATATTTCAGGGTGATTTAGATATCCACTGACGAAGAGATTGGAGTTGGAAGAATCCATCCATGTATCAAACACCTTTTCCTCTCCACTAATCTCTCCAAGACTCTGTTTCAATTGTTGATAGGAACCTATGTCTTCACGAGTTTCCCGATCTAACACTCTGCTGTCAACCGGTGGAGAATCCTTCCAAGGTTGAACATATGTTCCACTCGGAGGGACTATGACTTTAGTTTCATCTTGTGAATACCATATTGGGATTTCTGTATGATACCATCTTCTTCGTGAAATAGGCCAATCAATACTGATATTATTCATCCAATCTATCAAAAATTGTTTATTTCTAACTGGATGGAATTTAATTTCTTCAATATGCTCCTTCATCCTATCTTGAATGTGAGTTTGACGGACATACCATTCTTTTAGCAAAATTGTTTCAACAGGATTTTTACCTCTCTCGGAAACAGGTATCTCTTGGTCACGTTCAACGATATCATGAATTTTATCATTTTCTTCTAAATATTCAATCACTGCCTTGCGTGCCTCTATTACTTTATTCCCATTCCAAGGCCCTGCAATACTGGTCATACAACCATCCAAATCAATCGCTCTAAACGGAGTTAATCCCATATCTCTAAAAATTGCAACATCGTTTTGGTCTCCGAATGAACATACCATCAATACACCTGAACCGAAATCAGATTTAACAGATGTATGTGTTTTGATTTCGACACTTGTTTCCCTTCCGCTAACTGGAACTGGTAAGATTATTTTTTTACCCACTAAATCTCTATATCTTTCATCGTCTGGATGGACTACAACAATTCCACAAGCACAAATTAATTCTGGTCTTGTAGTTGAAATTATTACTTCAATTCCATCCTCTGTATACCATTTGATATCAACTAACTTAGTCTTTCTAGATAATCTTTCAACCTCTGCCTCTGCAATAGTAGTCCCTTCAACAGGGTCGTAAATATTAGGTCTAAGATCTTCAATAATTTCTCCTTTCTTGAATAGTTCTACGAAAATAGCTTGTGTAACCTGACGATATTGCGGAGAGTCAGTAAGGTATTCTTTGCTAAAGTCACAGGATAATCCCACACGCTTTGCAGTATTTCTCATCGCTTGTGTAAATTCCTCAATAGTCTCCTTACAAAGTGAAAGGAATTCCTCTCGATCATAAGTTTTCATTTTTCTTTTTGTATTCTTTTCAACAACGAATTCAATGTTAATTCCATTACGGTCAACTCCCCATGGGAAATAAACTTCCTTTCCAAGCAAGCGCTGCGAGCGGGCGATAACATCGATCATTGAATATTGTGCAACTGCACCAATATGCCAAGTTCCAGAGGGATACGGTGGTGGAGTATCAATGACAAAAATTTCCTTACCACTATCCGGATTAAATCCATACCTTGCGCTGTATTCTTGCTCATTTTCAGAATGAGCTTCTTGGATTTTCTTTTCTAGGTCGACAGACCATCTTTTTTCCGGTAATGTAGGGGCTGGCATTGGCATCACCTCGGCTGCGCACAAGTTAACAGTACGACTCCATGCGGCGCTCAAGCAAGTCACCTTTGAACCTCTCCCTAAAATCAAGTAAAATATATTGTTCCGGCAAAAAATAAATCTACTCAAAACAGTGGATTTTGTAAACATTAGTAGGCATACCTTTCAAAGGCATTGCGTCTCAGTGAGAACATAAGGGGGTTGTTAGTGTGTCAAGAGGTAAAATTAATGACGACGAAACCTCCGTAGGCGAGCGTCTGGAGGCGATTGCAGATTATAGCAAAAGTAAACTCCAATCCAGTGCTTCTAACTTAGGAAAGAGGGTCAAAGAGTTTGATACGAAAGTAGTATTAGGTGCAGTATTAGAGGCACCAGACCGCATCAAGAGAGAGTGGCAAAAGAATGGTGCTACAGGAGCAATCACCAAATTTCCCATCGCAACAATATTTATTTTTCTTTTCATAACTAGTTTCTTCGTCACTCAATCTGGGTTCCTTGATGGTACGAGATTTGATGATGATCCGGATAAATCAGCATTGAATGTTAACGGAGATATGGAGGTCTATCTCCCAGAAGGTAGTCATGTAGGCGAACTTATTGAATTGATTGAGGAAGACTGGAGTACAAATGTAATGGTAGTCTATATCGAATTAGACGAAGATAGTGATAGAAATATTACTGATAAACGAATATTGCAAGAAATTTCATATGTTGAAAATATCCTAAATCCGTATCTTTCTAATTCAGTTGATGACCAAGTAATCTACATTTTATCACTTTCAACGGTTCTTAAAGAAGTAAATTCAAGTGTACCTAGGGTTAGAGAAGCGGTTGTAACCGAATTAGGACAACTCGGCTGCTTATCTGGTCAAGACGATTGTGCTAGTGCCCTTGCTGCTAGCCAACTTAACGAAGCGTTAGCACTAACCGACACAACTATTGGTGGCGGTTATGAGATCCCTTCACAGCAAACTATCGATTTAATCGTTCAAGAAATGTATGAAGATGATGGAAGCGCATCGCCTGGTTTAGATAAATTGGCTAGAGATGTAAAGGGTGCGGAGGATGGAGGCCCAGATGGCAAATTGGATAGGGCGATTATGGCAGTTGCAGTTATAGTTTCAGATGAAGAAGGGAAAACTGCAAAGGACATTATAGAAAGCACTCAGAAAACACTTGATAATATTTCAACGTCTGAAAGGGCATGCGAATTTGACGAGAATGGGGCTCCAGCCAATGGTGAAATGTGCACATGGGATTCTCTTGGGTTAACAATGACTCTAACTGGAGCAGTACCAATCACCAATGCAGTAACCGAGTTTTCATTCGTCTTATTCTGGGACATATTCCCTAATGCTTGTGTCTTAGTTGCATTAGGTTTATTCTTATTCCATTCCGATATACTCCAAGGTGGGTTGAATGGAATACGTCCTCTTCAAGGAATTAAAGTGGTTATTATTGCAGGACTTCCGACTCTGTGTTCGGTATTTTGGACATTGGGGATAATTGGTTGGACCAATTATGAAGTGACGATGACGGTGATTATTGTCGGGCCAATTCTTCTCGCGCTAGGAGTCTCATACGGCTTGCACATTACCAATCGCTATGCAGAAGAAGAGGGGACGAAACATGAAAAAATGAAGGCTTCTCTAAGTTCTACAGGAAAAGCAGTATTTTTATCAGCAGTAACTACTGTTATTGGTTTTATTTCATTAGTTTTCACTCCAATGGCACCGATTCAAACAGTTGGTATTGCATTGTCAGGAGGTATAGTTATAGTCTATATTTTGACTATGTTTATGGTCCCTAATCTTACTTTATTATTAGATTTAATAAAACCAAAGCATCCTCCGTTAAAGGTATTTGAAAAAGTAGTGGAACTTCCCGTAAAATATAATGTTCCAGTTATTACGGTATTCTTAATTCTGATTCTCTTTTCTGCGACTGTAGGCCAGCAAAATGTTAGAGAGGATATTGATCTTCTAGGCATGGCACCAGAAACAGAATTGTCAGTACAAAAAATGATCCAATACAGTGAAGAGTTTGAGGCTGGGCAAATAGGTATGATTTTGATTCATGCAAATGTTAGTGGAGATATCAACGATGGTGATCCGGCAAATGATGATCCCGCAAGTAATTTAGATATTATCGATGCACTTGAAGGTAAATTAAACGGAATCGAAAATACATCAGCAGTTTCAATTGTGTTCTTGATGAAATCTACTGGTTTAGAATTGAAAGTTTCTGGTTCACAGTTGTCCGACTTTATTGCTAATACTCCACTTCCTGAAGACATCAAAGATACAGCCCAAGTGTTGTTAGATCGTGAAGTGACAGGAGGAGCTTCATTCTGGGATTTATTGATGACTCCTGAAGATTATGGCCTACCTGGAACAAAGCAGAGTCAAATCTTTTTGCTGGATGTATTTTATGCATCAATTACTGAAGAGACAAGAGAAATTTTCGTTAATGAAGATTTCGATAGAACATTAATCTTTGTTGATATGCCCTTTGTTCCAGTTGCTCAAACCTCTGAATATGTAGATGCGGTAAATGCTCACACCGAATCTTTTAGCGGTGCCCATGGTGAATCTGCGGAAGATTTGACTGGAGTTGCAGCAACTGTAATCGAAGTAAATGAGTTAATTGTTGGTTCACAATGGACTTCTTTAGGATTCGCAATTATTTTGACATTAATCACATTGGCAATAGTTTTCAAAGATATTAGATTTTCGCTTTGGACAACTTCTCCAGTTATTGCAACTGTTGCTTTACAGTGGCTATTCATGTGGCAATTGGACGTGTCTCTATCTCTTGTAACTGTGATGATAGGCTCTATTTTAGTTGGAGTTGGTGTCGACTTTTCAATTCACATTGCCAATCGGATAAAGGAATTGGGTGGTGGAATACCTGCAATCAAAACAGCTGCTATTGGTACCGGGATGTCACTATTTGAAGCAGCCACCGTGACATCACTTGGACTAATTACTGCAAAGAGCATACCCATACCCGCAATTCAACCTTTCATTAACGTCATTATCATTTTGTTATGGGTCGCAGCAGCATCGGCACTAATATTGCTACCTGCGATTTTCGTAACCTTAGAAAAAATAGGAATTGGTTCTGTTGGAGGACCTTCTAGTATGGCCAAGAAACTTGGATTAGGGTCTGTTGGTAAAAGAAATGAAATTGATGTTTTAGATGCTGCTTTAGTTGATGATGTTGTTGACTCGTGGTGAAATAATTATTTTGCATATCTAGTAATAGTCATAGAGTGCCACTTCTTCAAATGCTTCATGGCAAACTATTGGTTGATGAAATCAGAGCCTGATGTATACCCATATTCACAACTTGTAGAAGATGGTTCAACTCATTGGGATGGAGTTAGAAATTATCAAGCAAGAAATATTATGCGAGATGATATGAAGTCCGGAGACTTAGTTTTGTACTACCACTCCAATACAAAACCACCTCATGTAGCAGCGGTTGCTAAGATCAGCCGAGAAGGTTATCCAGACCATACTTCATGGGACCGCAACAGTAAATATTTTGATGAAAAATCTTCTAAACAAAAACCTCGTTGGATAATGGTCGATATTGAACCAGTTTGTGAATTGCCTAGTATCATTTCGCTTGCTTCAATAAGAGAGAATGACCGTTGCGAGGGCATGTTGTTGATTAGAAAAGGGCAGCGACTATCCGTTCAACCGGTTGAAGAAGTTCATTTTGATGCAATATTAGATATGGTTGGAATGTCAAGAAATGATTTGTAGGTTAAGTTTGATAGTGGGATGATAGTGGGGTGAATATCATGGCTGTAGAACAGATACCAGTGGCATCACGTGCTGCCAATATTGAATATGCAATTCGGGATGTTGTAGTTCCTGCAACAATCCTTGAAGCACAAGGTCATGAAATAATCAAATTGAACATTGGTGACCCGATTGCATACCCTGGCTTACCGACACCACAACACATGGTAGAGGCATACGCTAAGGCACTGCGAGATGGAATAAATGGCTATTCACCTTCATACGGATTACCAGAATTAAGAACTGCCATTGCGGAAGATGAATCCAATAAAGGGTGGAAGGCTTCAGCCGATGACGTCTATGTTTGTCATGGAGTAACCGAAGCACTGCAGATAATTTTTGCTGCTACATTATCGGAAGGAGATGTTGTTTTAGCACCAGGGCCGCATTATCCACCATACATGGCATACCCTCAGGGATATGGTGCTAAAACGATTGAATATAGATTAGATAAAGATGATGGTTGGAAAATAGATTTTGATGACATTGAGTCAAAGATGAATCAATCTGTGCGATTATTGGTGATTATTAATCCAAATAATCCTTGCGGAAATGTGGCTACTGTTGATGAAGTAGACCGACTATTATCAATTGCAAGCAAATGGCCAAATTGTATGGTCGTAGCTGATGAAATTTACGACGGTTTGGATTTTACTGGACATCAAGTAAGCGTAGCCAGTCGTTCACATGATGTGCCAGTATTCTCATTAAATGGGGTTTCAAAAGTATACTATGCTCCTGGCTGGAGAATTGGCTACATGGCAATTCATGACCCTCAGGGAAGAATGAATCTGGTGAGGGATGGCATCGAACGGATGCTTCGTTCAAGACTGTGCGCTTCCACACCAGCCCAATTTGGATACCTTGCAGGATTGGTCAGTGATAGAACTTGGATGGATACATACAAACAGAAAGTAATTGACCAACGTGACCTTTGTATCGAAAGAATTGCTGCCATCGATGGCTTAGAAGTTCAGGCACCTGGCGGTGCATTCTACATGTTCGTGAAATTAACTGATGATAAATGGGCCCAAGATGATAAGAAGTTTGTTCTTGATTTGTTGCATCAAGAACATGTTTTAGTCGTACATGGAAGTGGTTTTTCGCCACAATTAGGCAAAGGTCATTTCCGAATAGTCTATCTACCAAATAAGGAAATATTGAATGAAGCATTTGACAGAATTGAACGTTTTTTGCAAAATAACCGTTGATACATTAGTAATTTTGTTGGCGATTAGTTGATGTGTCTAATGCTTGTGGTGTGAGCATGAAGAGAGTAAACCATGCCCGTTTTCTCTATTTATTTTCATTAATAGGGATTATTACTCTACCTAGTGTACAAGCAGTAACTATTGCAAATCCAGGCGATATTCAAATGCGCTATCTGTTCCCTGCTTTGATTGCTTTTGCGGTTGCAATTCCAGTTTGGGTATGGTTTGTTCCTAAACAATTATCGAATTTACAAGTTGCTTTTGAGATTGATGACGATCTATACGAAGTCCACAGGATTACCAATGGTTTATCGGATGCAAGAAATCTACTTAGAGACCGCTCTGTTTCCATTGGTGTCGGTTTGTACATGATGGGAATGTCTGGTGTATTGTTACTGATCACTGAATTATTGTTTAATGCAGATGTTTACTACGGTCCCAATTTATTTTTGATAGGCATCCTCATTGCAATACCTGTAATTATTTCGCCATGGGAGACACTCAATGCACAACTAATTGGGAAACGTAAAAAAAGCGCTATCAAAAGCCGCATTTTTCGCAGAGGATTTCGTCGTGTTTTAACATTAGTTTTTCTAATTGCAGCCACTATCGGTACTGTACTATTTGGAATTAAAACAGAAGGTCGAATCACTCCTGTTTGGCTTGCTGCGGCTATGCTGACTTTTATGGCGCCAACAATTATTGCCTATGGCCGAATCATGGGTGCTTCTTGGAATATGCTTCTTATCAATAAATGGAGAACTGCTAATGGTAGGCCAAATCCAATCGATCCAGATAAAGCAGGGTTCGTTTCTAGATTATTTTCCTTAGTTTTAGTTATATTTTTGGCTACTATGCCAATTACAGCGCTAAATGGAATAGTTACAGTATTTTATATTCTAGTAAATGAACCGAGTAATGCTACTGAAGTTTTGAATTACGGCGGGATTATAGGTCATTCCATTTATGTTAGAATTGATTTAATTTCAGAGTTATTATTCCATTGGCAATTTATTAAAGCCATGCCACAATTTTTATCCGTTTATCTTACGATGAATATTGCGATAGTTGGATTAGCATTCATTTTTGAATTGACTAGAAACTTGGTCTTAGGTGGTCAATCGTTCGGAGGATTATTTGGTGTCACTCTTGACACTCCTAGAGAAATCAGAACCGAGAAATCTGCTCAAGCGAGACAGTTAACTTTCGCATTTGCTGGATTTTCAGGATACACAGTATTCCTATTGGTATTGGTAAGTTACAAAGAATTCGGCGCCTTAATGCCGTTTACTGATTGGCTAGAATTTGAAGGATTTGATGAAGGAATGAGGCTTCTCACTACATGGATGTTTATTGCTGTTGGTCAAGCCATTTTCCTCTTAACTTGGTTATTATCAATCATTAAATTCTCCCAACTTAGTAACTTGAGATTTGATTTAAATCCTGCTGAAAGAAGAGAAGGAGCAGTAAAGTTAGAAGGCGGTGGTTGGATGAGACAGACAGTTGAAATTGCTGCCCGTAGCGAAGATTTAGATTCACTTATCGCATTCCAAAGGCGTTCTATTAGCGAAGATGCTGCAATTGTGCGGCACGAAAAAGCGCGTGCTAAAATGTGGGAGATGGCAATTAGAGGACTTTGGCCAACAGCTATTGAAGAAGCAAGAAAAGTCTTGGCACAATCTGGAGGTAACGATGATGAAGCAAGAATGATCGTAGCCACGGGCCAGATCGCTTCAAGAAGACTGGATGCTGCAAGAGAGGCATTACACGGATTACAGCAACCAGAAGGCTATGATGAGCCCGAATTATTGGCATTTATTTGTGAATGGATGGACCCTTGGCATGGCAATGTTACCGAAGATGATATTTGGGACTGGGAAAATAATTCCTGTATCGATCATCTACAAATGCTGATGGGTATGCTCCGTGGATGGAAAGCAAACCCGCCTACTAACAATGTTCACAATGATCGTCTTTTCCGCGTGGCACAATTATCTATTGTCGCATTGTTGAGAGCCCAAAGGCAGCATGATGATGCACTAGAACTTGCTCTTCATTTGGTCAAAGAAGAACCGGTTTCAGTACGCCCAAGAATCGCAGTAGCATTGTGTTTGGTCGATAAAGGAGATTGGCATTCTGCACGCTCAATAATGGTTGAATTACTGGATAGTGACCCACATGACCCAAGAGTTTTAGCGCTGTCATTCATACTAGGACAGCCACAAGACGAGGAAGAATTAGAAGTAGCCTTAGTAAATTCAGATAGGAATAAAATGAAGAAATTCATCAATGAAGCACCAGTCAATTCTGTGGCTGCTCTTTCGATTAAGGGTGGTATGGATGAAGCGATTAATGCAAATATTCTAATCGCTAGTCACGAAGCAGTAAAAAGAGGAATGACCCCTAGATATTCATCAGGTGTGCTAAATATTATCATGCACTATTTTGTATTGATTCCTTCATGGTTAATTGCGGGGATTTATGTTTCATCACTTAGAGGTGAGGCGCAAGGTATGGCGGTTGTTATTGCATTGTTACTCTTCCATTTCGGTTTCAGACGTTTTTCGAAGCAACAAAGAAAAGTTGTACGTCATCGTGATCAACGAGCGATGGTCGCATATGCAAAAAGAATGAAAAGGAACAAAGTAATTCCTGCAATTGGGAATTTACCTATCGGAACTCATTTGTTGTTATCAGGCATCCTAGTGACTGTTAATGGAGTAGTTTTGGATGTCGGTATGCCCGGTTGGTTGACAGTAAGGCTCCCTAAAGATACTGAAAAAGTAGTCAGGTCCAAATTAAAAAGACAAGCCAATCTTATTAATAAATCACGTCCACCAAGATTGCAACCTCTTGGCGAAGGTTGGTGGTTGAAAAGACCTAAAGAAGATGGCGCTGAAATACCCGCTTTGGAGAGATTGATTGGGCCAGCAGCATACCTCGGAAGGCAACAATATATTGAGCGTAAGAAAGGTAAGGTTGCCCGTCCCCGAGGGAGAGTTTCCGGCAATCCTAAACCAGTTTCTAGGGTTGATCTAAATCGATTAGAAATACCTTCTAACACGATTATTTCTGAACGCAAATCCAAACATAGTTTTTCTAGTGAACCTATTTCAAGAATTGGTACCTTAAAACCGACCGAAGGAATAGTTCCACAGCGTAAAAATACAGAACATAATTCAGATGATGATGTAGCATTCCTATGATGAAATTATTTTCATCTCGCTCAATTTTATTAAAATAATTCATCCATTAATTCAAAGACCGTACACGAGAACCATGTAATATGTCCGAGGGAAGAGGAGCATGGTCTCCTTCACAATCTAATTTGAGTAAGGCAATGGCTGTAATGGATGCAGCACAGGCTAGCGGCAATTTATACCGAGAAGGTTTTGGCATGATTGCATCAGAGAATATTGTTTCTCCGATGGTCCAAAAAATCGTTTCTAGTGATCTGCACGGGAGATACGCAGAAGGCCTACCGGGGAAGAGATATTACCAAGGCTGTGATGGTTTTGATACAATAGAATCGATTGGTATCGATTTGGCTAAGAAAGTGTTCAATGCACCATTTGCCAATATCCAATCCACATCCGGAACAGTATCCAACATCGGTGCGCTGAAAGCCTTAGCAAAACCAGGAGATAAAATCACAGCAGTCTCGACAGCAGATGGCGGCCATATATCTCATGCTAGGATGGGTGCTGTTGGTCTTAGAGACCTTAATTTGTCAACATATCCTTGGAATGAAGAAAGAATGGAGCCGGATATAGATGGTGCATGTAATTTGATTAGAGATATTGAGCCTAAAGTTGCACTAATTGGCCAATCAGTATTTCTTTTCCCTACCCCATTGACCGAAATTGCTGATGCTGCGCATGAAGTTGGTGCAAAAGTAATGTATGATGGTGCGCATGTATTGGGATTAATTGCTGGTGGAGTATTCCCTGATCCACTGAAAGATGGGGCTGATGTGATGACAGGTTCATCTCACAAAACCTTCCCAGGGCCTCAGGGTGGATTTCTTCTCTCATCTAGTGAGGATGAAAAGTTCCATAGAAAGTTGAATAATTCAATATTCCCTGGCGTATGTTCTTCATACCATCTTCATCATGTAGCTGGAAAGGTAGTTGCATTGGCAGAATTTGAAGAATATGGGCAAGCCTATGCACAAGATACAGTGGCAAATGCAAAAGCATTCGCATCTGCATTGGCTTCTGAAGGTTTTGATGTATTGGCTGAATCCAGAGGATATACGGCTACTCATCAAGTTTTGACGCGCCATGGTGATCTAGATTCAGGCGCTGGCGCAAAGGCTGCGAGATTACTAGAAGAAGCAGGAATTATTACCAACATGAATATGCTACCCGGAGATACAAAAGCGCTATCTCCATCCGGTTTGAGACTTGGTGTACAAGAATTAACTCGTGTTGGCATGGACCAAACCCAAATGGAAGAGGTCGCAGCACTTTACGCAAGAGTACTGATCAAAGGTGAAGATACACAAAGCGTCAAGAAGGATGTGAAACAATTAAAATCACAGTTCCAAACGATTCGTTATTGCTTCAATGAGGATAATCTCAATGGTTACCCATTTTGAACATCACATAGTAACAGTCAAAGAAGATTTTGATAAGGGGGTAGTTATGCCCTTAGTCGATGGTGAAGATGAACCCATTGATTATGAATTGAGTAAAGCACTTGAGAGTATACTCAAGAAAGATTTGAATGGGCATATATTTGATTCAGATGGCAATCATCTTCTGTTATGGAAGGCCATGGAATTTGAATCTTGGTGGATTCATTTTGAAAAAATAATAGGTGTTCCGATGGGAAGGAAACTGGTAAACGCAGCAACCGATGAAGAAGAGTTTCATATAATTAATAATAATCAATTCAATGTAGGTGGCTTTTTCAAGAAATCTCGCAGGAAAAGGGTAATTGCATCTAGATGGCTACAATATGGATGGGGTGAATTGCAAATAGATGATGAGCAAATATTGACTCGAACGATAGCTCCTTTTACTGTAGGAGTTGCTTTGGCTGCTATTGAGTATTGCAGGGATAGTAGGTTCAAGGTTTCTTGGACTCAGCCAAATTCCGAATTAATAATTCTAAATCTAAAAGAAGAATCTCGCGATATTTCTCCTTCAAAGAAAGTTAGTGAATTTACTTGGACAAAGGATTGCCATTTTAATTATTCTCCGCTGCTTGAAGTTGGCGACTTTCAAGTGGTCAGGAAAAATGGCGGGTGGGATTATGAAGGTGAAAGAATGGTTTTTATTCCAGCCAATATATTGACTCGATTGCTATACAATACACAGTCAAGAACATTGAATATAGGTGACGAACTATCTCAGTCTGTGACTTTTGTTGGACTAAATGATGCAGAAATATCAACATTTCTTTGTACTGTATTTTCAATGGCTAATGTAATTGAACAAAGCGAGCGACCAATATACATTCTTTCAGATTCCGAGTGGATTGATAAGTGCCAGCATCTTTTAGGAAAGTTTGGTTTTATTTGTCCTACTGAAGTATCATCAATCAATGAAAATGGGGGGGTTGAATTTTCATTTAATCACTCGCCAACTCTTCCATTTTCAGTTGGAGCATTGATGGCATTTTGGCAAAGAGCTCATGGCAAAATTGCTAAAATGGACATTATTTTCTCTGAAAAGCAATGTTTCGTCAAGATAAGTTCAAAGTTAGAGTATGTTTAGTCTCATTTCGTTAAAATAGCAGCATTAATCGCTTTTTTGGCTATAATTTGTCTAATATATCTCATTAAAATCTAGTTCTCTATGAGCATTTTTGTGCCCATCCATAGTTAAGGTCTATAACCGATACATAGAGTCGAGGATTTTGTACGTATGTGCAAGGTGTTTCTAATGTCTCTAACTCACAACCAAATGGCCTATGTAGCAATCGTTTCAACTCTAATTTTTGGTTCCCTTTTTGTTGGCGTCTCCGGATACTATCAAACCAGCGAATCTATCGGTCAATTCGATAGTGCAGTAGAAGAGGATTTGTATGGAAAAGGCACGACTAGTTCAGATGCTTTGGATTCAGATGGTGATGGGCTTGCGGATTCTCTAGAAGAGACTCAATACGGCACAGATCCTTTCGATGAAGACACTGATAAAGATGGAATGAGTGATGGTTGGGAAGTAGAGCACGGCCTGAACCCACTGGATAATGGTGAATCTGAGGACTTGGAAACAGAACCAGGTCAAGCGGATACCGAAGATGCATCTGAAAAGAACGAAACAGAATCTTGGCCAGATCCAAATCAAGGTCCAAACGGTGACCCAGATGGAGATGGTTTGACCAATCAAGAAGAAGCAGATTTAGGAACAGACCCACAGATGTCTGATTCGGACAATGATGGACTTGGCGACCGCTGGGAATCACTTTACACTACAACAGTTCAAACCCCTGGTGGAACTGTTGATTTATTTGACCCGTTATCTGGGAACTGGGATTGTCTACTTTTAGACCCAGCTATGACCGATGCTCTCTCAGAGAGATTTAATGGAGAAAATGGTAATGCTAATTGGGATGATTTAGCAAATCCTGCAGGAACACATTCCTGTGATAGGGTCCTGGATACAGATGATGATGGTCTGGCAAATTTCGAGGAAGAACAATTTGGAACAAATCCAACTTCAAGAGATTCAGATATGGATATGATAGATGATATCGTTGAAGTTTCTAATAAATCAGTTTCCTTGTTCAAAGGAACTGGTGAGGATTGTAATGTTCCACTCTTAGAATCAATTAACAGAGCAGCACCATTCATGGCAATGGAAAGAGCATGGTTCTTACAAGACATGGATAATGATGGAATGAACAATGGCCCTTCCGATTGGGACACTGATGGTGATGGAATGCCTGATGGGTTTGAGTATTGTTATTCTCATCAAGCAGAGCACCCTCAGAACAATGATTATGAAACACTTGACCCTTCCAATGCCTCTGATGGATATGGTGACTGGGACGAAGATGGAATGAATAATCTTGAGGAATATGAAGTTGCACTTATTTTCGGACCATCAAATTTCACATCTCCTTGGAGAGTTGATACTGACCTTGACGGAATGCCTGATGGCTGGGAGTCATCTAATGGACTTCACCCTAGAGATGGTTCTAACGGGGACCTTGACCCAGACCATGATGGATGGGACGCTGACGGAGATGGAGCAGTACGTTATGACACATTGGAACTTACAGCAGTAGTTATTGGAATTGATGTACAAAAAGACCAATGGGTAGTCGCTAACCAAACAGTTGCACGTGCTCAAATTACTCTTGGTGGTGGAAATAAACAAACAATTCCTCTTACAGCACCCGTTGATGGTTATGTCTATGAAATCCATGTTGTCCTAGGACAAACTATTGAATCAAGACTCTATGTATGGCTTGAAATCGTAGAACCAGAAGAGCAATTCACTAATGTTATGGAATATAACGCTAGAGATAGGGATGGAGATGGCATTATTGATGGACGCTCTACAAACCCGTTGAATCCGGATACTGATGGTGATGGATTAATTGATGGAATAGAAGTAATGGGTTGGGAAATACTTGTTGTCAATCATGGTGTGAAGAGAACTTGGGTTACTTCTGACCCTGGTTTGTATGACACAGATGCAGATGGATTGAGCGACTATGAGGAGTTTGCAACAATTTGCAACCAAGGTTCTAACGCCTCTAACCCAGATACTGATGGTGATGGATTAGGAGATCAATCAGAGTCATTAGCTGGTTTCTCTTGGGAAGGAGAATCATATTTCACAAGCCCATGTATGTTTGATACTGATAATGACGGTCTTGAAGATGGAGAGGAAGTCATTGCAGGTGCTGATAACTTCTTGACCCACGCAAATAATTCGGACACTGACGCAGATGGCCTAATCGATGGGCATGAGGTACTATTTATTCCAAGGCCATTCCAGAATCCTACAAATCCATTGATTAATGATACAGATTCTGATGGAATGCTCGATGGTTGGGAAATGCAAGTTAAATCAACTGAAGATAATACTAATTCCCATTCTCTATGGGTTGCAACATCATCTTGGCAGAGACCAAGTTGTACACCTACTCAAAATGATGATTGTTCTATGGGTGCTGGTGGATATGTTTGGCAAAATTGGCTTGGAGGATTCGTTCAAACAGCCAAGTACGAAGTATCGGAAATGAATCTAACCGGATTCTCAATGCCATCTAATTCCAATTGTGGTGGTTGTTCGGGTAGATGGGCACTAGACCCATCGTTAGATTCATTGAAAGATGATACTTTCGATGTTGATAATGACACTTTACCTAATAGTGCTGAGGCACCAGATAGGTGGAATACAAATCCTGTTGACGATGATACCGATGGAGATCAACTTCCAGATGGATGGGAAGTACATTACTCAGAAGTAGCTCTTGAACTAGGTCTAACCGATAATTCAACGACCAGCGTTTACGGTGCACGTGGTGTGATGGACCCTTCTATGCCAGACAGTGACCTAGATGGCATATGGGATGGTGATGAAGACCCTGACCACGACGGTTTGAATCGTTCTGGATTGATTAAGAAATACTGTCCTGGTTACAATGATACTACTAACTCAGATTGTCATATTGACCCTGACACTCCAGATGGAAATAAATTCTATGATAACTTAGAGAATTATACTAACCTTGAGGAAATGCAGAATATGACCAATCCTGTTTCAAATGATACAGATGGTGACCAGTGGAATGATGGACCTGAGGTTTATTACCAAGACCACGATAATGATGGTATGGCAACTGGATGGGAATACCATTTCAAGTTTGATCCTGAAGATGCTGCTGATAGAATGGTAGACACTGACGGTGATGGCCATGTGAACTTCTGTGAATATAAGTGGGATACAAATCCACGAAGTCCTCTTTCATATCCTGGTCAGGGTGAGTTGTGCAATCCATTCGATGAATGAGAATCATTGAAAAGTTAAGCATTGTGTGCTAAACTTGATGCCTAATGGCATTACACGTATATGCATGGAGGAGAGTCGTTCGATTGCAACCAGCTTAGTATTTCTCCTGTTTGGAATTTCGACTCTTGCCATGGTTGTCTCTGCACATCATCTTGAAGAAGATACTTACAATTTAGTTATCCTGCAAGATGATGGTACTCATTTCACCGAAAATATACTGCTTACTGGAACAACTACACTTGCTCCAAGTGAAGCAACATGGGAACTATGGAATGTAGGTGACGGAATATCGGGCTGGAGTCTTGAAGATTCAGGTTCCCACTTTAGTGATGTTGTTCCAGTATCTGAAAACATGTGGAATTGGACACTTGAGATTGATATCACAGAAATTGATTGCACCTGTTTAATTACGGTTTCAATTCCAAATGGACTAGATCCAATGACAAAATCGATCATTGTTTATCTTGGAGTCTCAGAGCATAGACCAATGATATTAGATATTAAATATGCGACGACAATAGTCGTTGAAGAGCCAGTATCAATAGAAATAGAATATGTTACACCAGGTATCAACAACTCCGGGGTTACAGTTTTTTCCACTATCTGCGAAGCACCTCATGGGGTTTGCTTTGAGGAATCTCAGCCAATAACATTCAATCAATCTGATAATAATGGTAAAGTCACAATTACGTTAGACCCATTGGAAATGGCAATTGATGATGGAATCTATCAGTTGCAATTTTATATTACTGATGCCTTATTATTGAATTCAAACACTAAAACTCTAGCAATAGTTCTTGACACCCATGCTCCAATAGTAAATCTGAGTGGCTTAGAGCAGGTCATAGAATCGCAAACAATCTTCATTTCAGCCTTTATCGATGATGGCTATAGTGGTTCGAGTGAACATATCGTTTGGACTATTCATTCACCAGATGGCAAGGTACGCAGTCCTACAAATGAAGAATTTCAAGATGAGTATTCATTGAATTTAATTCCAAAACTTTCAGGAAAGTGGACTATTAATTTACTTGTAAGGGATATAGGAGGTCATTTCGTTACCACTAATCATTCATTCATTGTATCCAACAGCGCCCCTCAAGCACACCTTACATTGGATGGTTTTGAAGTTCACAATGGTAGTTTGTTAACTCCTGCAAATTCAGATAATTGGGTGTTAGACGGCTCTGCAAGTTCAGATACATTGGATGATATACAAACTCTGCAGTATGTGTGGTACATAGATGGAAATGCTATATTGAGTGGAAACTCTATATTTACTCAAACCGACTATTCATTTTCAGGACATAAAGAGGTAAAACTAGTAGTGACTGATGATGATGGAGCGGAATCACAAATTAATTTTACAGTTTTTGTTGAAGAAGAAACGATTGCAGGTAATAATTCCTTGATAGTCATAGGAATTATCGGATTTACAACATTGATATCGGGACTTTTAGTCATGCGAAAAATGAGCACTAGATTCAGTGGTTCGGCATCATCTAGGGATATCCCTAAATGGGGCGGGGCCAAAAATGTGGATAGTGAGCAAAATGATGAATCTGCAGACACCATTGATTAAGAGGATATTTGGCCAATAAATCTCTTGAAGATAATTCTAACAGTGCAACGGTTGAAAATGGGGTGGCCCTTGGCTGTCATTATGTTCGAGACGGCTATGTTGCAGATTGGTGAAAAACCTGCAGCTATTAGCATCGATGAGTTTCGTTCTCGGCAAAGAAGATTGATGTCACAGTTAAGACCTGATGACCTGTTAATTATTTGCCCAAACATGGAATCTACTCGTTCCAATGATGTCCATTACCCTTACCGTAGTAGTAGCGACATGCTTTATTTATCCGGGTGGAAGGACCCAGAATCTATATTGACAGCGCATAATGATGGAAAATCATGGATAGTTACATTATTTGTCCAACCAAAAGATACGCTCAAAGAGATATGGGAAGGTCGAAGAGAGGGTGTTGAGGGTGCATTAAAAGGATGGGCAATCGATTTTGCACATTCAATAGAAGACGCATCCACACTGTTAGCACAAATGATTGCTAAAGCAAATCGAATCTTGCATAGAAGTGGTATCAATTCATTGGTGGATAATATGGTCAACGATGCTATTGAAAGGAGAGATAGAGGTCGGCAACAGTTCGGAAATGGCCCAATCTCTATTGAAGACCCATCAGCAAAAATTGCAGAACTGAGATTAAGAAAATCTGCTGCAGAAATATCTCAAATGCGCCATGCATCACAAATTAGTTCACTCGCTCACGAGATCTCAATGCGTCATTCCGCAGTTGGCAGAAGAGAGTACCAATTACAATCGGTAATCGAGGGCTTCTTTTCTTACGCTGGAACAAGTGGATGGGCTTATCCTTCAATAGTAGGTTGTGGAGAAAATGCAACTGTTTTACACTATACTGTAAATGATGACATCTGTCAAGATGGCGAGATTATATTGATCGATGCAGGTGCAGAATACAACGGCTATGCTGCAGATATCACACGTTCTTGGCCAATAAATGGAAAGTTCACCACCCCTCAGAAAGAGATTTATCAACTAGTTCTCAATGCACAATTAGCAGCGATTGACGAGTGCCGAGTAGGAAGGCCATACAACGCCCCTCATGAGGCTGCTAGAAAAATTCTAGCAGAAGGGCTGATTGAACTAGGTATTATTACTCAAACTTTAGATGAAGCTCTATGCATGGAAAATGGCCAACTCAGAATGTGGTACATGCATAATACTGGCCACTGGATTGGTTTGGATGTCCACGATGTTGGAATATACAAACCGAATGGCGAAGCGCGCTTACTCGAAGAGGGAATGTGTCTAACCGTTGAACCTGGACTCTATTTTGGAGCTTGGAGACCAGATATTGATTGCCCTGAAAGATATGCAAATATTGGTATCCGTATAGAGGATGATGTTCTTGTCACTTCTACTGGTCCAGATGTATTAACCAAAGATTGCCCTAAAACCATTTTAGATTTGGAATCATTGATTGGAAAAGACTTCGAGTAGGTGAATCGTTTGGATTGGGTTCAGATATTAAAGCAACAGGCCGATTGGTCAAAAACTAACAGTTCTGAATATAGATTGACTCCTGAACAGGCGATTGAACTGTATGACAACGCTCCATTGCACCAATTAATGGCTGCGGCAATGGCTAGAAGAAAATCAATGCACCCTGAAGGAAATGTAACTTACCTGATTGACAGAAATATAAATTATACAAATGTCTGTACAATAAATTGTCAATTCTGTTCTTTCTATCGTCCTCCAAACCATCCGGAAACATATACTCAAACCTTTGAAGAGATTAGCGCAAGGATAGTGGAATTGGAACAAATTGGTGGAAGTAGAATTTTGATGCAAGGTGGCGTAAATCCTGAGTTGCCGATAAAATGGTATCAGGACTTAATTACTTCACTAGTAACAAATCACCCAACTATTGACCTAGATTGTTTTTCACCTATTGAAATTGAAGGTATTGCAGAAGTTAGCGGTTTGACGACCCTTGAAGTTCTCAAACAATTCCAATCTGTTGGAATGCATGGGCTTCCTGGTGGTGGAGCAGAAATGCTGGTTGAGTCAGTTAGAAATGATGTTTCTCCAAAAAAAGGTCTTCCTAAGAATTGGCTTAGAGTTATGCAAGAAGCCCAATCCATTGGGTTAACTACTAGTGCCACTAATGTGTTTGGTTTCGGTGAAGGTGCGATTGAGAGAGTCGAACATATGCTTAGATTAAGAGAATTACAAGACCAATCTTTGCAACAATACAATATTGGATTTACATCATTTATCGCTTGGCCAGTTCAACTAGAAGTAAACAGTTTTGGAAGACGCAATAAAGGGCAAAACAAATTCGAATTAGGTGCAGGTTCAAGTGAATATCTTCGCCATGTAGCGGTATCTAGACTTTTCCTTGATAATATTGAAAACATTCAATCTTCCTGGCCAACAATGGGTGTCGCAGTAGCCCAAATGGCATTACTAGGTGGTGCTAATGATGTTGGCTCTACCATGATGGAAGAAAACGTTGTTTCCGCATCTGGTACTACAAAACTAAGCGCAAGTGAAGAAGAATTACAAGATGTAATCTTTAGGGCAGGATTCCAACCTAAGAAGAGAGATTCAGACTACAATCTACTTCCGACTTCCATTCTAACAGCAGAAGTATCCTCTATGAAAGCGCCAACCCCTATTCAGTAATTACTAGATAGTTGGGGCAGAATAGACCACATAGATTACAGCTCTAATCTCACGTTGACCATTTCCAATATTTTCGCTTGGAGTATATTCTTGACCATTGTACAAGCCTCTGTAGGTTAGATGATTATTTCCACCATCCATGTTACTCCATGAAGTGATGTCGTAGGTCCACTGCTTTACATCTTGACCAGCACACCAACCGGCTCGACCATATGGCCAAGAACCGTATTGATTAGCAACTACGCCATTGGAGATTTCAACCTTGCATCCATTGGCCTGATTATGAGCAACTGGATGCCATTCATAGGTGTGGCTTCCATTCATGTAATAGTGATGTTCATGATCACAAAACTCAGCGCAATTAGCAGCATCTTTATTGAAACCGTGTCCTGTAATCGTTGCAACTAATGAGACTTTAGTAGCCCATGAAGGCACAGTGAAATTCAGTTGTCTATTATATTTAGATTCGTTATTATAAGTTCCATCAAATTGGCCACCTGAGAATGCGTAGTCAGCCTCATATGAACGCTCACCACTTCCCCAATTACTGAAGAGAAATTTAACTGTTAAATCTCCCTTATTGGCACCACCATATTTGAATCGTCTATCATCCCCATCATCTATCATGAACAAGTATGGTGAAATATCGGTTAACCACATTCCTTCACGTCCATATGTAGTAATCCATCGCATTATTTCAGTATTACACACTGAACTATTTTGAGCATTACAGATATAGAGATTAGCAAGATAATCCCATTCGTGGCAACCACCTGAACTACCGTCGGAATTGCTATGCCTATTTTCCCTATCAGGGCAAGCATGCTCATGAAATACTTCCAGCGTGTCATATGAACTGATGTTATTTGTTAAGTCAAATGTTGCATTTGAAAAACTGCTGAATCCACCACTCCATCCACCAGCATGGTTTTGAAAATCCATAATTGTTACAACTTCAACAGCTGGGTCTAATTCTCTCACTTTAGTTGGAAATTCAACATTCCATTGGACTGGTTCAAATGCAATATGACTTGGGTCGTTAGATTGAGTTGGCCAATCATAGAATGAACCCACTTCACGAGAAAGTTGGAATCGGTCAATTCCCATGTATACTGGATTATTGAATGAATTAATCATTTGACCCAATCCTCCACCTATACTACTTGCACGTTGGTCAATATAGTGGATTCGATCTTGCCATTTTGTTTCCTCTGATGGATTTAGTGCTGCGAGTACAGAAGATTTTTGTTGTGTTACATCATTGTGGAATGTTGAGTCAAAGGAGCCATAGAACAAGTGAGTATTATCTGGAAGAGCGCGAATCAATTTTCCAGGATTCTGTCCCCATGTGGCAGAATTGGAACTTCCATCACCATTTGTATATTTGAACATAAATAAGTAAACATCTTCTCCCGACCATTGCTGTTCAAAATAGAATGTTCCATCTAAAGTAGGAATGCTGAAATGAGGAACTATTTGCATAGGTCCATTCAAAGAAGTTGCTGTGTTCCAAGTAATTGGTTGTTGAATAACTGCACAACCAGAACTATTTGCAGTCCAACGTTGAGGTGTATCAGGACAAATATCTACGTTTGAAAATACACCATCATCATCGATATCGGCACATCCAACTGCGTTTACTACAATGTTGGCAGGAGTACCCTCGCACATATCATAGAAATCTAGGACTCCATCAGAATCGCTATCTCTCTCAATCGATGCACAACCATCTTCGTCAACATCAATGCCTGATAATGGAGTTCGTGGGCAAAGGTCTAATATTGCACCAGTTGAATTGTAGTCACTTATTCCATCATTATCATCATCATCATCCTCGGAACTATCAAAGCATCCGTCATTATCAAAATCATTCAATTCATCTCTAATCCAAGAGGTTAATCCCTTAGAACATGAATCAATAGTATCATTTCTTTGGTCGTTGTCATCATCATCATCTTCATCTAAATCAGAACATCCATCGCCATCCCAATCACTGTATAGATTAGAAGTCCATCCAGTTAGTCCCATCGGACAGGAATCGTCTAAATCATTAACTCCATCTCCATCATCATCCAAATCAAAAGATTCATCATGGCACCCATCTTGATCGTAATCTGCATCTAAGGTACTTTTCCAACCGACAGAATCTGGGCAATTGTCTTTGATATCATCAATCCCATCGTTATCGTCATCATCATCCTCATCACGGTCCCTACAACCATCAGAATCGATATCTTCTGTAGTAGAAGAAATCCAACCCTCTGCTTCACCAATGCCATTAGGGCAGTTATCATTCTCATCTAGGATTCCATCGCCATCAGCATCAGTTCCTGCATTTTCAACGATAATGGTAGTAGTTGAAGTGTCCGTGAGTATTGCCCATTTTCCACATGTTGCAACAAAAGTGATTGTAATATCAGTAACTCCTTCGTATAGTTCAGTAAGTAATTTCCAAGAACCATCTGATTTCACATCGACTTGACCTTGATCATCCTCGCTCGAGTAACTCAAGGAACAACTATCCAAGTAATCATGTGTAATCGAGCCTGAAACCCATGTTAATCCTGAATCCTCTAACAAGATTAAGGATGGGGCATTCAATATTGGTGCACCTTCAACAGGAGGTGAAATTTGTATCACTTGAGTAATTGTAACTGGGCCACCAATAATCGTAGTATCAAACCCTTCAAAAGTCACAGTAACATTGTAGTCAACAACTTCACTAGGCATGAAAACAATGTCTACAAGATCCTTTGATACCGTAATCGCAAATTCAGTATTGGGATAAATTGATACAGATGGGACCCAATTTCCTTCTCCTTGACTTTGAACTGAAATTTGAAGACTCACTATCTCTCCTAATAATGCACTCGATTGCGCTTCAATAAACAGTACGCTGAGACTCAATTCATTGACTACAGGGGCTTTCTCTTCCTCGGCGACATCATCTACAGCACCGAAACAACCAGCGCTCAACATCACGAAAATTAATATTACCGCAGTAGTACGCTGATTGCCCATGCATTTGCATGGTTTAAGGCAACTCTTCAATGTGTTGCATGACAGGCATCAAAAGATATTGGACTCAGTTCTACCGTCATTGACCATCAAAGTCTTCTGCTCAACATGTTCAGAAGAATGTTTCACTCTAAGTGGTTCGACCCACAACAAGGGGCCTTCATTTTCTCTTTCAATTTGAACTACAATTTCCCAATGAATTCTTACAAGAGGGGTTATTGTGGTTCCCGGCCATGAGTTCTGAGGATTATCAAGAACCATTTCACCTTCACTATGTTCAACTTTGCCACCAGATTGCATAACGCGCATAGGGCGTAAAAATAGCCCACCTTGCACCCCTTGTCGCTGCATTGGAGCATCTTCTCCTGCTCCGGTGCCATCATCCAAACCGACTTCCCAATGATGAGGTAGTTTGGTAGTTAATCCGGGAGGTGGTTGCCCTTCAATAGTACGATTCAAAGCAGAAAAAACGGCATCCCTAGCTGGAGGTAGGGCACCTACTCTCCAATAAACAGAAATTGATTTCCAGTCATCATATATTTTACTAAATTTAACCTTTAACTTCAAATTTTTATCAGCAACTGCATCACCGATAATTTCTATTTTTGGAATCAAAGGTCGATTGTTGAGGAATCGTTTTTGCTTTTGTAAATCGCTGAAATTTGCTGCAACACGTAATCCGAGAGGAATTAAAAAGAGCGGCCCTACCACCAATGCCAGTAACGGATAATCAAGTAGTCCGATACGAACAGTTTCAGTTCCGATTCCGGGCACCCCTGTGGAATTTAACAAAGGTTCAATGAACAAATATAGGAGTGAAAACAGTAGCACATAAACTACCCCATTGATGAATTTTCTAGCAGTTGCATGAATCGGATGAGGGGTCAAGTACCACCCACTGCGCTGCCTTTCTACAATTATTGGCCAATCTGAATCGTCCTCGATGCCATAATCATAGATTTCATTCTTGATTGTATTTCCATCAAATAAATATCTTCGCTCTATCAACCAACTAGATTTTTCTCCTATTTTGAAACTTGGAATTGATTTTGAAACAATTTCCAGAGCCTGTTTTTGGTCAATATCATCTACTAGAATTTTATTATTCTTTGAGATTGGTAACTCCGATGCGACTAATCGATGAGCCTCAAATGGAGGGTATTTGACCAAATGTTGTACTTCTAATAAACCCATTTCTAACACTCATGTAAATAATAATTTGACACCGGCCTTTAGAGCAAGTTTTCGGAAAGCAGGTACCTTTTTTAATAGTGCCATTCCTAATGTAACTGGTTTTTCAATATCTCCAACTGAGTTAATTAATTGTAAAACTTCAGGCTTAGAAAAATTCTCAAAGTGAATATCTAACTCTTCATCAGTGCAATTACTAACTAATAAATCCCTTAATGCTCTTGCTTTATCCTGAGTTCTTTTCATTTCATGCCACTTTTTAGAAGTAATTTTTTGTAATTGCTTTTGGGATAATTGATTATTGTTAATCGCTGTTGAAAGTTCACCGATAATCATCTCAATCTGTTTGAATCCTGGGCCGATACCTCCTCCGGTAGTAGGTTTTGACATACCAGCTGCGTCTCCGATTAGCATAACTCTATTTTTAACGGGATTCTTTACCATCCCACATGGTATCGGTCCGCAGTATCTTGCAGTTTCTTGAATGTCCCTAAACCTTTCAGCCCAGAGGGGGTGATTGATTAAATCGTGATAGCACTGTTCAACCGAACGACCGTTCAAATGTTCAGCAGTTGACCATATTCCAATTCTGTGAGTATCGAAACCAGAAGGTATAACCCATGCAAAAAAACCTGGAGCAATTTTAGAACCGCTATACATTTCTAGCCATCTATCATCGCTTTGATAGCCTACAACTTCTACTTGAAAACCAATCATTAATTCTTTAGGTTTACCCATTTTGAAATATCTTCTAGTCCATGAGTGAGCACCGTCACATCCGAGTAATAGTTTACATTTCAATTCAATAATCTCGTTATCTTTATTGATTGTTAATTTCACTTCATCGACATCAACTGAAGCATCTACTGGCATTGAATTAAGCCAAATTTCTGCACCGGCTTGTAAAGATTGCTGAACAACACCTTGATCAAATCTCTTGCGACATACAACATATGTCCGTGGATTATTTTTTTCTCCGACAGGCACTAAAGTTCCGCTTGGCCCATGTATTAGTGCCCCATCAATTTCCTGAAGAATAGTATCTTCCAATGATACAGATCTCATTGCTCTTGGATTAACCAATCCAGCACATTGAAATGGACGACCAATTTCATTGTGTTCTTCTAGCAATAACACAGAGTGACCTCTTTCAGCCAATAAAGTAGCACAACGACCACCTATTGGACCTGCGCCGACAATGACAACGTCCCACAATTGCTGTGTCATAATACTGCAACCGCAACCGATGAGCCATCAACCTTCTCATGGAAATTAAGGATAAATCAGCAAAGATGGTGGTAATTAACGCTTAGCGAATTTATATCCTACAGACTCATTTTTCTTAAGGTAAAGAGATGAAGCAAACGGTTTTTGTGTTTTCTTCGAGAGGAAATCATCAAATGGTCCTACAGATTTCTTCTCAATTAATTCCTTTGCTTCTTCACGAGTTATCACTCTTTTTGAGATTTCTCGCATTAACTGAATACTACAACCTGAACCTGCCTCTTCTGGTTGATATGTAGTTTCAGTTTCAATAATATTAACGCTATGAATCGGACAAATAGCAACTACACCTGCAACAATAGGGAATTTCTTTGCATCTGCAGGTGCATCACGTGGAGGGAATTCGTAACTTACTCGGTTTCCAGTCAGAACTAGGAATGCATTGAACGGGAGGTTTTTCTTTGATGTGAAATCTTTCAGTAGTGGTGACTTTCCGTCAGTAAGAATCATCTTTGCTTCTTCAGCAGTTATCACTCGTTTACACATTTCCTTTGAAATTCCCCTAAATTTACAATCATCAAAATCGCAAGCATATATATTATCTCCAATACGGATCGTACCATGTTCACAAGCAGGACAAGGGCATAATTCTTCATCGGTTACTTTAGCGGTTGATTCAGCACCTGCTGATGTCACTTTACCATCTTCTTCTAAGGTGATTGTTGCATCATAACTTTCACCATTACGATTAAAGAATCCATGTAAATCGGTTATTGTTTTATTCTCAATTAAGCGTGTAGCGGTAATTCTATCAAACCAACGCCCTGATGAATCTTTCCAAAATACGAATGAACAACCTTTGTCACGCCCTTTATTTTCGGCGCATTGGTAAGACAATGTAGTCTCATTTATTTGGCTACCACATTGGGGACAATCGCCTAATGAAGGTTCATCGGCATAAAGTTGAACTCGGTCATGGTCGCGAATCAGATTAACCATTGAAGTTGTCTTGGCAACAATACTTTGCATATATGTTTCTCTTGGTTCTTCACCTCGTTGAACATTTAGAAGTGATGATTCCATTTCTCCAGTTAATTCAGCAGAAGTAATCCAATCAACAGGGATTCTTCGCAGGACATCAATAATTCTAATTCCATGCGCAGTTCCGCTTATCGAACCATTACGTGAACGGATAATATATCCTCTATCAACTAACTTCTCAATGGTATCTGCTCTTGTTGCCGGAGTTCCAAGACCTTTATCCTTTATTGCAGCCGCCAAGTCATCATCATCGATTTGCTTACCAGCATGCTCCATCAATCTTAGCAAACCCGCTTCCTTCAAGCGGTTTTTTGGTTTAGATTTCTCTTCTTTGAATTCAGATTCCGTGATATCTGCTTTGCATGGGTTTGATGGTAATGAATTCCAACCTTCAGGAAGATCTTGTTTTTTAGGCTTGACCTCCCTCCATCCAGGAACCTTTAGACAGCGAGATTCTTTAATGAAATTTTCACCTTCTATTGATGCAGTTCTCTTCTGTACATCCCAAGTCGCCTCTGGGTACCATGAAGCAAGGAAAGTTCGCACAATTAAATCATATAATTTAGCATGGTCGCCACTGAGTCCATCAGGAATTTTCCCAGTAGGGATTACTGCAAAGTGATCACTAACTTTAGCATTATTGAAATTACGTTTTGTATTGTTCATGCCAGTTCCAGAGGAACTCTTTGCATCAACAATTTTCAATGCGTGTGAATTATATTTGTCCTGTGCAGCTAACTTATGAATCGTGTTGGTAATTTCCTCGAACATATCCTCAGGTAAATATCGTGAATCAGTACGTGGATAAGTTGTTAATTTGTAAGTATCATACAAAGCCTGTGCTACACCAAGTGTTCTTTTCGCCGACCAAGACCAGATGTTGTTGGCCTCTCTTTGCAAAGTAGTCAAATCAAAATTGAGTGGTGGATTCTCGACAGAGTCTCTATTTTGTTGTGTAACATCAGCATGTGATGCGGCGGATAAGATTATCTCAAGTTTTTCTTTTTCAGATGCTTCTATTATTCTATGCGATTTATATTCCGGTTTATCTTCATCATCTTTGTGCCCGTTTCTTTCCCAACGAGCATTCCATATTGCTTCACCTGCAGTAAATTTAGCTTCCAATTGCCAATATGGAACTGGTTGATGTCCTAGAACTTCTAACTCGTGATCTACTATCATAGCAAGCGTTGCGGTTTGCACACGGCCAAGCGAAATAGCACCCTTGTCATTTCTTTTCTTCGGAAGGAATGAATTGGCAATTCTAGAACCGTTCATACCAATTATCCAATCAGCCTCATTACGGGAATAAGCTGCATCTCTGAGTGAGTTATATTCTTCACCAGGCTTTCTACCATCCCACGCGTTTTGAATTGAATCCGGTGTCATTGATTGTAGCCACATTCTACTAGTAGGCAATTTAGACTTACTATGTTCTACAATGGTTCTGAAAATTAATTCACCCTCTCTTGCAGCGTCACAAGCATTAACAATCTCATTTACACTTTTATCTTTAATCAATTTTGTAATAGCAGTAAGTTGTTTATTTCCTCTCCCACCAATTGCTTTATACTGGAATTCTTCGGGAATGAATGGCAATCTTTCTACTGTTTTCCTCCAATCTTTGAAATCTGCATCATAGTCGTCCATGTACTTTAATTGCAATAAATGACCTATTGCCCATGTGACAATCAAGTCATTTCCTTGCCAATGAGTCTCATGCTTATTATTGGCTCCGAGCACATTAGCGACATCAGCAGCAACACTTGGTTTTTCAGCGAGGATGAGAACTACCATGAATTTGAAGGCCAATGGCGACAATACTTGAACCCTCTCTAAAGCAGATTTGAAAGGGTCTGTAAATAGATACTTTAGTATCTAGTCAAAAGTGATAATTTATTTTTGAAATTTTCTCGGTTAACGGTGACTAATATTTCTTGTAACAATTCTCTGATTAAATTCGTTCCATTTCTGTTCTGAGTTCGGACCTCCACATCCGACACAACCGGGGTATCCAGCAAATAATAACTCTTCACAAGCATCTATTATGTCAAGCCACAAAATATTATCACCATTGATCCAAAGAATATCAGAATCCGGTTCATTGTGAGAGATTTGTATTATTCTTCCATCGAGTTCTTCTTCCAGAGTTAACATTTCAACAGCGATGGCGGTTCCTTCGGTTATTTGTGGGAATGTTAGCCGTGATGGTTGTTTTTCTCCAAGCCCTAGTATCATTTCATTTGTGATAGAATGGTATTCAGTCGGAATTATAATTTTTATTTCCTTTAATCTCAAAATCCTTCTTGCGGCTTCGCGCAGTGCTGGCCATTGAGGGTCAGTGATGCGCATATTTGTGCCCATACAAGCACAAGTCTTGAAGAATACCTTTCATCACCCACCTAATATGGGACTTGGGTACAGCATCATCGCCAAGCCCTTATTGGCAATTCAAGATTCAGAGAAAGCGCACAGTAGAGCCCTGAAATTATTACGATTGATGGTTTCCAATCCATTAACTAGAAGTTCAGTATCGCTAATGTACAAACCATCTAAACAAATTCCAACTGCGATATTTGGCTTAGATTTCAAGAATCCATTCGGAATTGCTGCTGGAATGGATAAGAGAGCAGAAGCATTGCGTGGCTGGGAATCACTGGGGTTGGGGTTCATGGAAATTGGAGGAATTACAATGCTTGAACAATTGGGTAATCCAAAACCTAGAATGTTTCGGGCAGGAAAATCAAAGGCTTTAGTAAATCGAATGGGTTTCAATAATCCTGGTAGTGAGAATATAGCAATACAACTCAATAAGCATTTTTCAAAATACGGACAGCCAAAAATTCCTCTTTGGATAAATTTGGGTAAATCAAAACTAACTAAACTTGAAGATGCTGCCGCTGATTATGCAACTACAATGCAACGGTTATGGAAATATGCGGATGTTTTTGTCATAAACGTTTCATCACCAAATACTCCTAATCTCAGAGAATTACAGAAAGATGATGATTTGAAGAAGATAATTGAATCATGTAAGGTTGTTAATGAATCTGAATCGAAATTACATGGAATTTCTCTAAAACCAATATTGGTTAAGATTTCACCAGATTTGAATGATGACCAATTGATGGCAATAGTCAATACAGCCCGCTCGAATGGCTGTAACGGTATTATTGCATCAAATACTACTACTAGTCGCCCAAGTGAAATCAACGCCAAGGAACAAGGGTTATTCGCTCAAACTGGTGGCATGAGTGGTTTGCCAGTCCAGCAGAAATCTACAGAAATGATTTCAAAAATTTACAAAATGACTAAAGGAGAGTTCCCAATAATTGGAGTTGGTGGAATAATGTCTGGAGAAGATGCATGGCAGAAAATTTGTGCCGGTGCATCCTTGATTCAAGCTTATAGTGGATTTGTTTTTGAGGGAGCATCCTTGACGAAACAGGTAGTAAATGGAATTGATAAGAAAATGAGGCAAAACGGTTATTCAACATTGGATCAGGCCATAGGAAGTTCTCACAGAGGTGACTGAATGCTCGCAAGAAGAACCAGGTTCCTAATCATTGGTGGATTAATTACCATCTTCCTTCTCGGTGTAATAATATTAGAAGCACCAGAACCTACTAGAACTGTAGATGTTCTAATGGATGACCCTGATTCACTCATTGGCAAATCAATTGCTATTAGAGGTGAAGTTTCTGATGGAAGTATTGACAATGCAACATCAACATTTATTCTCCATGGTGATAGTGAATCTATTATTATTGATTTTTCTCAAGCTTCAGTTTCCAATGGTCTTGGAGATAATAGAACGGTATACGCTGAAGGTATTTTACGATTTGAAAATAATCAATATATATTTGAGGCAGAAATAATCAAAACTTCCTGTCCATCAAAATATGAAGAACAAGTTGAACAAGAATCGGAATAATATCCCCTGCTGCTAAAGCGAGTTGTTCAAATATAGCCTGTGTTAGGATTGGATGGGATAGGTGGGGAGCTAGGCGTACCCTATACCACAAATCGTCTTTATGGTGGGCTGAAAGCCTTGGGGCGGCGAAAGCGGCTTATTGGTTTCTGTATGCGGACATTGATGTCTCGCCCCCACATGATTCGGGTGCTATGAACCGTCTTCGGAAGAAAACGGGAATTAGATAACCGAGGGATTAGGTCAGGCCGGGAACGGAGCAGCCCTACTCGGGGCCATGAGTGCTTTGGGGTTTCGGGATGGAGGAAGTGTACAGATTCGGCTGATAGGAACGAGCGTCCACCCTCGGATTCCCACCTTTCTAATGTTTAGTCTACTTTTTTCATATGTCAAAGATGACATCACAAAACCATCCAGGTCCTTGAAACGATGGAACTTCTGGCCATTCACTCAAAATCTCTTGTTGCTGAGATACTTGTTCAAATTTTAACTGGTGACTTGTGACTGCCTTAATCTCAATTTCGCGAGTAATTAATTCACAATCAATCCATGAAACTTGAGCCTGCAAATTTAGTTTTCCGTTTGAATGGCTAATAATCACTTGTCCATCAACAAACCATTGTTGCTTGATTTCGCTGCGATAAAGAATTTCGTCCAGCCATTTTAGCAAAAGCAGATCATAGTATAATTCATCATCTCCACAATCAATACTAACATTCCATTGCGAATTGTGCCTTAGGTGTTTATTTAGATTGGAATTCGATTCATCATTCAATAGAATATTTTGCATCCCAAGGGCAGCCTGCACCATCAAATTATGTGGTGAATTAGAAAATGCCCGTAAACCGATATCGGCAGTGGTTGGCCTTGGCCAATAACTCATAAAATCACCTCAACGCTTGGATACTTGGAGATTCCAAGCCATTTCACCGATTCTATCTACTAAATCATCACGATTCAATACAAATGAGTCTGAACTACTTGCTGCAAGAATACATTCGCATGCCGCATTTACTAATTGCGCTGTATGCGAAACACTCAGTTTTTCTGAAATCGCAACAGCAATAGCAACCACTGCAGCATCTACCAAACCAATCATTTGTCGCAGGTCAGTCAATGTACATTCTGCATGGACAGAACTTCCGTCTGCGGAATAGATTGTAACTCCGGCTGCTCCACAAACTACCACCAAATGCTTCCAATCATGATTTTGTATTAGTAAATGCGCAGCCTCATCTCCACTTTCTATACCCAAACGCCTACGCATTAATTCCAAACCATTGGCTTGGAATATTACCCAATCAACGCCATGCGTATGATGTAATCCCGTTAATTTAGGGTCGGCTATTACAGGAATATTATTCTGTGCTGCAGCCTCAATAATTGTTTTGACCCCTTCTTCAACGATAACTCCTTGTCCATAATCTGAAAGAATAACTGCTGTTGCTTTATCAAGGTGACTCTTGGCTTCTTCAAACAATGCTTTGATCGCTTCACTTGGAATATCATCATCACCTTCAATATCCCAGCGGAGAAGTAATTGTTCTTCGCTTACTAGGCTCTCCCTGGTTGCAAGGAGTCTATTTTTTACAGTAGTAGTGATACCTTTAACGATGGCGATCCCAGTTGATTCAACGCCCTCATCTGCCAAAGATTCAAAAATACTAATTCCAGCTCTGTCATCACCGACAACACCGAACAGATGCGTTTCAACGCCCATAGAAATCAGTCCTCTTGCGACGTGTGCAGCACCGCCAACATCCTCCTCTCGATGGGTTTCTCTCAAAACTGGGACAGGTGCATTAGAATTGAGGTTATTAGCGTAGCCATGGATATACCTATCCAGTATAATATCTCCAATCAAAACTACCTTACTATATTCAATTGATTTCACTTGAACTCTTAATGAGTTCAGTTGGTCGTGGATTGCGACTTCATCATCGGTCATGCCCATTTCAAGTCCCCTCGTAATGAGTGGTTATGGGGGCATCATTTGATGCTATCGCGTAATTCAGCAAGAATTTCTGCATGTTGCAATTGTGAAATGTTCAAAGTATTTTGTAATGTTTGTAGCATTGCGTCTTCATCAGCAGTAATTATTCCATCTGCTAGCGCAGTTTCTAAAGTAGCACGGTATGTTATGATATTTTGCGGTAATACCGGTTCCTCTATTGCAATTTTTAACAATCTTTGATGTGCTAATTGATCTATTCCAAAGGCAACTCTTACCGTTTCAAGTAATGCTATTTCATCTTCAACCAATTCGCCATCTACTAATGCTTGTTTCAACATATCAAGGTAAATTTCTTCAGGCGGTGGAGCTTTTTGGCTACGCCGAGATTCATCTGATAGTCGACGAACTCTTTCGGGATGCATCCCCAAGAATTCTACAACTTCAGATAGTAATTGTTGCTCATCTTTGGTAATTTTCCCGTCTTCCCATGCCCTTGCAAATAATCTTCTAACTAGTTGTTCACCGGCCTGAGCATCGAGCGATGCTATTCCATCAGGATTTGAAACAGGGGAAATCACTGGGTTTTCATGGAATATCATGGCTTCATCGATATGAGATAGCAAATCAAGAGTTAATTGACCGCCCTTTCTCAACTCAGATATTTTTATAGAAGAACCATCTTTTATCACTTCCCTAGAGAGGATATTGTTTCGTAATAAAGATGCCATATCGCGCCCTTCTGAAGTCAACCCATATACGATTCGTCTTTGTTTGGCCCCCGGAGTATGTCGCTTACTTGAAACTAGACAACCATTACCCTCCAATCGCTTCAGAGTTCTTGGGACATGCTTTCTTTGAACATGAACCGCTGCAGATATTCCAGCTTGTGTTAATGA
>DAJY01000100.1:0-10521 GCA_002499015.1 Euryarchaeota archaeon UBA242 | reverse complement strand
TAACATCCTTTCTTCAGTAGTTAATGAACCTAGATATCCGTCTACCACTGAATCCCCTCTATACTGGCTAGGATGGCGAAAGCACATAGGGGCATCGGTTACAGGTCATAGCGTAATTCACCATGTGGTCTACTAATTATCGTGATTGATTCTCCGACGCACTCAATTATGTGGGTTGCTAGCCGACATTATGGGGGACCAAAGTCGCAAGTTTACGCCAAGGCAACGTAACCGCCGCCCCCTTGGTCAATCCTCAGGTAAAAATCAAGCACCTACTAACCCTCATCCTGCTCCAGTCAAGAGAGGGGATTATTGGTATGTTGCAGCACCACTATCCTCAAGATTATACCAAAAAAGTGGTCTAGGACAAACAACATCTGATGGAGGTATTCTATTGCTTAGCGAGGAGGTGTTATTCTGTCATTGGCATAGACATATGCCTCTTCCATACGATTCATGGTTTAGTGAACAATTAGTTCTAGATTCACAACACATTGCTCGTGCTGTAGTTTTTGATGTTGCAAGAAGTGGTGGAGAATTGGTAATTCCATCAGTGCATCTCAAAGATGAATTGGCTGAAAAGATCCACCCTAGTACATGGGCAGTAAGGTGGAGAAGAGAACAATCATTTGGCAAAGAGCAGCCAGAGGCCCAAGCGAGATGGGCTTGCACTACAGATTCGGTAGATATCGTTGAATTATTAGAGTGGGCGAGTAATGTTAAATCAGAAGGATATATTCCTGAATTATATATTGTTGATGAAGAGATGGATGTGACTATGTACAGACTTGATAAGATCAATATGGAGGGTAATCAAAAAACTTGGAACCAATTAACTGAATCAGAGCAAGATTCAATACGCCAATTTTGGTCACAGAAACTTCCGTGGGGTGATGGCTGGTACATCCCTTCTCAGCAGCAATGGGCATGGGCTGCCGTTGGTGTTGAGCATATGAGCGGTAGACTGTTGAGGCGAGAAGAGGGTGAATGGCTTGCAAATATACTTTCAAATGAAAATCAACCTTCCCACGTAGATTCTCTTTTCGCTCACTTGATGGCAAAAGGGCTAATAATTCGACCTGGATTTAAATTTGGCTGTCGTTGGAGAGTTTATGATGCTGCGGTGGAACAATCTCATGCACCTTGGCTAGTACAAACTGAATCTGATGCACCTTCAACTTGGGAAGGAGTTTGTCTTTCCGTTAGATTAGCAGAAGGTGTGCACAAGAGTTGGGTCTGTATTATTGGGCAGAAAGATGATTGGAATTGCCTACAAATAAAACGCTGGCTACCTGGGAAAAATTAATCGATTAATCTTCCCCATGAATCTAACTCTGGAACTTCATCTTCAATTGAATCAATATTTATTTGTTCACTCCTTGTATCATTATCTGGAGTGCTGATAGATTCTATCAAAACTAAATTTTTATTCTTATTAATACTGTCTCTCATACCAAGAATGGTCCACAACATCGCTAAAGCACCTGCTAATGCGAGCATATTGGATGGCTGTCTCCATTGTTCTAGTTCTGATGAATCCGATTGAGCAATAAATTCAACTGGGTATTCCCATCTATGTCCGGAAAATGAAACCAATACGATTTCCCCATTTATGATCATACCGTCACTCAGTAGACCCTTTGGATCTATATCAATAACTAATTGACTAGATTCATCTAAAAATATTTCATCACTTGTTTCAGCAATACGTGATAGTGGGCCATTCACTTCTACTCTAAATGTGTTTGAAAAGTTGCCCATTGAATCAATTTCCAAGGAGATTAGTTGCTGTTTATTAGTATCAATTTTACCAAATATTTCGCTTGGAATTGGTATTTTTCCCAATGTTAATAGCATTGTATTTATTTCAAAATAAGAACTTCCACAAGAAATAGAACCAGTTAATGCAGACTGCGATTGTGGAGTTCTAGTTCCGTTAATTATAGCAGAAAATTGCTTTGTACCTGCAGTCATTTGAGCATCGCTAGAATTTGTAAAGAAAATTCTATTGCCATCAGATAGTAACAAATCCAATTCCATTAGACAATTTTCAGAACCAGTTGCAGTGAAGGTGAAATCATCACCAGGAAGGGTTACATAGCCATGGTCTTGGAGATCAATATCCATTGAAGGAGAGCAATTAGGTGCTGTAAAGTTAACAAATAAATCCTCGTTATGTTCTACGGTGGCAATCCACGGAACTAAGACTCCATCGTGATCATAAATCTTTATCCCATCAGCCCCAAAACTACCTGAATTAAATAAATCATCAGCCTCTCCACTATTGGTTCCACTGGTCATGTCATTTCTTCCATCAGCTTCGATTACTGATAACCAAGGTTGCTGAGGGTCTCGATTCAATTCATTCTGTTCCATATCACCTACGCTCTTATCTTGATATGTTACTAGAAGACCTGAACCGGGTAGTTGTGAATCAAAACCACTATTGCTCCTATATTCCAACCAGATTACTTCTGATTGAGATATTTGAATTTTCAAAGTATTACCTCCTTCACTCATGCCGGTCATTTTGATACTTGGCCCAATGCACGGGGAGATTGCACTACTTGGCCATTGTAAATCCATATTTTGTTGACGCATTGCACCTATTAATTCTAGACTTGCAGCTGTAGGTAAAGCAGGCCAAGAACCCCCGCCATTCCAATTTCCACTAGCCATAATATCCCAATCTCCGACGCCCTTCCATTGATGAGTTTGGAATGTATCATGAACTGGGTACAAGTCTAATGATCCCATTTGATGGAGCATTTCGTGCAGCATTGTTCCTATTCCACTTGACCCAGTACGCAAACTAGACATTGTATAGTGGCCAACTTTCAAATCCTTTGAAATTTCTATTGGTTCTTTAAAGGTGGTATAATGGCTCCAAATCCTATCACTTGATCCAGTATTTTCTTCTTGTCCCTTGGTCGTATGTAAAATCAATAACCTATCAACCCAACCATCACCATCTAAGTCGTATTGACTCCAATTAACAGTGGATATATGACTTTCAATTGCTTCCCGAGCCAATGCCATTGGTAGAAACTCACCATCTTCATCAACATCTCTCTGCCCATTGACGTCAGAACCATAGTCGGCTAGAGCACCAGATGCTCGAGTTACATCATCGGCAACAACAATCTCAACAGATGATTTACCTCCACTTATTTGTTCGATATAATCTACCGCACTCTCTTGTAAAATATTTCTTGCTTGTTCTGGACCCCATGCTGAATCCGCTGGAGATTGCTCAAAATCAATTATCAATACTAGCCATCTTTCGTCTTGTTGTAAGTTCAATATAGGTGATTTATCTTCTGATGATACAATGATTGCGTTTTCACGCATCCATTGCTCAATGGTATCACCATTTGAGTAAGACCACGAACTTGCTAGAAGGAGAACCACTAAAAATGGTACACCAAGTGCAGGTCGCATAACATCGCCTACTGCTCAAATCGTTTCAACGTTGGTGTAAATAGATATCAATTCATTACTTTTAAATCTAAATCAAGAGTTGACAACTGCTTAACGATTCCATCAATTTCACATCCGTATGTATTGATGAATGCTGTATCTGAATCAAGTTGTAAGCCCCAACGTCTATCCTTTGCCCTTGAATCTAAAACAATTGATGTCGGTAATCGAGATGTTTTTTTCAGTACTTCAACTAAGCGGAATGGCAAATCTTCTACCAGCCATGGATCGTTTTGACTGGCAATAGCAAGTGCAGTATCAAGACCAAGTTGATTTTGTGGTATGGTTCGGTAAGATTGAATTTGCATTAGTTCTAATCCCCTTACATCACAACTTAGTGAATGGCAATTACTCTTGAATAAATGTGGTAATGGTTCGCCGTTACATCCAGAAATAAATACATCTGTTACACGTTCTAACCTTACTTTATCTAACAACTCTAAGCGCTCCTTTCTACTGTTGCATAATCCATTATATGTTGAAATATTTAGATCTAGAGTGCTTTCGGAAGAAATGGATTCACATCCACCATCACAACGACAATCTACGATTAAGATATTTCTTTTTGCGCCTTCAAAATCGTATACATGGGACCCGGAGTTAATGCCTTTTGGAATCATTGAAGTCCATCTTAGCGATATAACTTCCACTGAGAGTATTGATATTAGAATAATACTGAAAACAATCATTCCACCTACTTGTGGCAAAGATAGTGCGAGTAATATTACTAATAATCCATGAACTCTAAGTCTCCACCAGTCCGCAGTTTTTTGATTAAGATTGCCTGTTAAACCTGCAATTATCATTGCTAAGCCTGCAATTACAATCAGCATTTGTGCCCAAACTAATGATATAGCAAATTGTAACATCAATGGCGCATCATACATCGGAGTGAAACCCATTCCGATATTACTTGCATGACCAAATGAAAACACTCTTGGTACAATCCATAAGATGGTAATTGACATTACAGATAAAATACCTATTGTACCGCCTATGACCCAATATAGGAACCATTTTTTCTCACTAGGTAATAGTCCTGGTTTTGCGAAGGAATATGATTGATAAATCAATATTGGAATTGAAGATAAGAGGCCCAATACTGTTGCAGATAGCCACCTAACAGCGCTCCATCTAGCGGGGTCATAGAGGTTTAGACAGTCAGATGTACATGGTTGCATTATTTGTAATAACTGACTTAGTATTGAATCGATCCAATTCATCCATATCGCAGTAAAAATTAGTGTTGAAACTAACACAAGAGTCATTCTATTAGTGAATTCATTAATATGAGAATTGATAGTGTTATCTTTATCGGTCTCTAATAACAAAGACATAAGATTACCTCAAGCCATTAAATAAATGGAATGTGAGTGTCTCAAACGAGATCTGTATATTTCTTTTCTGCACGGGCTTGAACTATTGTTCTATAAACTCCGAATATAGCCCAAAGAGCCAGCATCCCGACAACGAGTGGATAGCCATAGGCGAATCCTTCACGTATCGTGAATGCGAATAATGCGCTCAGTAATATGGAATATATCCCTCTGCGAATACCTTGAGGCATGGCCAAACTTCTATCGAGATGAGGAGGTCCACCGCCGAACTTCTTTTCATAAAATTCGCCTTGGAACACTGCAGCTACCAGCAAAACCGATAGTGTAGTCCAATAAAATAAATTACCATTGTCAAAGTATTGATCTGCAATAAGTTGCTGGCGTTCCGCTTCCAATTCTGCAGGGTCTATGTCAGCAACGAATAACGAGTCATAATCTCCAACACTAATTGTTCGCATCGCAAGTCCATCTTCATCATCATTTGTTGCAGTACCCGGTGCGCTAATAGAAAAAGAGAGGATATTCCAGTGATCCCCCTCGTCTGGAGCACCATCTCCATTAACCGCATTTCCAACTAATTGGAAAGCAATTGTTCCGATATCTTCGGCAGGTGCAGTCCAAGTAACAATCCAATCATTGCCAGGAGTTGACTGAGATAATGCACCTGGTTCTTCTGAAACAGATTGAGAACCATCACCTGGAGTCAATGTTCCACTATTGTAATCCCATAGCAAGAATCCACCAATGGAATTAGTTGCATCCTGTAAAGAAATAGTGAAGTCATAACTCTGCCCAGCATCATATGAGCGAGGGATACCAGAGATTGAAACAACTACATTGTTGTTTGGAGAACCGCCACCATGACATGAACATCCAGTCTCAACGACTAAATTTCCGTTATTTTCCCATGGCGGACCTGAAGATACTCCAAGGGCAGGAGCAATGAATAACAAAGCCAGCAAAGAAACGATTAGTAAACGACCACGACGTGATATCATAATCTCACCTATTCTTCTCCACCAGCGCTCGCCCTTTGAACATTACTTCTAAGCAATGCCTCTATCATCTAATAGTTATCTCGATGCTATGACAACGCAATCAATTTTCTTTGATTGCATTATTCAATGCAGCCATCATTTTCTTACCATCACCAAAGAGCATCATTGTCTTGTCCATATAGAATAGGTCATTGTCGACTCCAGCATATCCAACGCTCAAAGAACGCTTGATGACGACGACAGTTCTTGCTGCATCAACATCGATAATTGGCATACCTGCAAGTGGACCTTCACCGCTACGAGCTGCTGGATTGGTAGTGTCATTGGCACCGATAACCACTGCAACATCACAATCTGGGAACTCTGAATTAATTTCATCCATCTCAATCAATTGCTCATAAGGAACATTTGCTTCAGCCAGTAGGACGTTCATGTGACCAGGCATTCTACCTGCAACAGGGTGGATTGCATATTTGACTTCAGTACCATATTTTTCAGTGATTAAATCTGCAAACTCTTTGACTTGGTGCTGGCATTGAGAAACAGCCATTCCATATCCTGGAATAATGATTACTTTTTGTGCACCATCGATTATCATTGCAACTTCATCAGCATCTGAACCGACCTTTGTGCGAGTTAAGTCTACTTTTTCACCACTTCCACCAAAGGACTTGAACAATACATCGATCAATCTTCGATTCATTGCTTTGCACATAATGAATGTCAGAATAATTCCCGAAGCACCTACTAGTGAACCAGCGACTATCAGCACAGAATTTGAGAAAATAAATCCTGTGAATGCTGCAGCGATTCCAGATAATGAGTTTAGAAGTGAAACAACAACAGGCATATCAGCACCACCAATTGGTAGTACGAGTATTATTCCAAGTAGGCATGAAATTGCGATGATTGCCCACAGGTAATCCTTATTGGTTGGCTCTGAAATGCTCATGTAAATTAAAACTGCAACCGAGATCAATAGTATGATTTTAACCGGATTTAACCAAGTCGGACCCCAAGTAGGTGTCTTTATCCACTTTCCGAATATTTCAACTCCACCTTTGAGTTTGTACATTGCCAAGAGTGAACCTGTTAAAGTCATCCATCCAACTAAGGCGGATAATCCTGCAGCCACCATAGTAACAGTTAATTCAAGTCCAGCAGGTACTGTTCCACCATCGATATACTTCCATGTTTCAGATAATGCAACCAATGCACTTGCAGCACCTCCAAATCCATTGAACAGTGCGACCATTTCAGGCATTCCAGTCATTTCGACCCTTACAGCCATCCAATAGCCAATAAGTGAACCGATGGCCATTCCTGCAATAATTAGAGTCCATTGTGCTCCACCCTCAAGTTGCATACTGGCAACGGTGACAACAACAGCAACAAGCATTCCAAGAGCACCCAATTGGTTACCTCGCGGAGCAGTCCTAGGATGGCCTAACTTCTTCAATCCCATAATGAATAGAATCGCAGAAAACAGATAACCAACAGAAATCCAGTTGCTCATAAAGTCAAGTATTGCAGACATCTTAAGCACCTCTTCTCTTCTTTCCAGCGATCATATTTAGCATACGATTGGTTACTGTAAATCCGCCAACTACATTGATCATAGCAAGAACTACTGCTACGAATGATAGGAGTCCCGATATAGCGGTATTTCCGTTTTCAAAAGCAACATTTGCACCAATTAGTGCTCCTACAATACTAATTCCAGATATTGCATTTGCACCACTCATCAATGGAGTGTGTAATGTGGCAGGAACTTTGGTGATTAATTCAACACCGAGGAAAATTGCTAGTACGAATAATGTAATGCTACCGATTAATAATTCTGGACTCATTGAACCACCCCTGCTAAGCGTGATTGCTTAGGATGGATTTCACCATCTTTGCAAATTAGGACGCCACCCATTCCACCGATGTGGAAGTCTGAACCTTCAGGTGCTCCGACAAGAACATCATCATCTTCACTGATTACTACTTCTCCTTCCTTCACTAGTGAAGTCATGAAAGTAGTTAGATTGTTTGAATACAACATACTTGCTGTATTTGCTAAGGTGCCTGGTAAATTAGCAGTTCCTACAATGATTACGCCATTGCTAGTAGTGATTACTTCTCCAGCAACAGTGTCTTCACAGTTGCCACCTACGTCGGCATTCATGTCAACTACAACTGCTCCAGACTTGAAATTTGCAACTGCTGATGAAGGTACTGTGATTGGTGCAGGTCTTCCAAATATCCTTGCAGTTGTTACAATTATATCCGCATCGGATGCAACTCCACACACAGTATCGTTTACCTTTTGAATAAATTCAGGGGTTAAAGGCTTAGCATAGCCAGATTCGTCCTCAAAGTCATCCATTCCATCTACTTCGATGAATCGTCCTCCAACGGATTCTATTTGCTCAGCAGCAGACTTTCTTACATCCGATGCATAAACAACAGCGCCAAGTCGCTTTGCGGTAGCGATTGCTTGTAATCCTGCAACACCACTTCCCATAATTACAACTTTAGCCGGACGCACTGTTCCAGCAGAGGTGGTCATCATCGGTATTCCTCTTGGCGTTGTTGCTGCGCCGATTAAAACAGCTTTGTATCCTGCAAGATTATCTTGACTTGAATTAACATCCATTGATTGTGCACGTGAAAGTCGACGAGGAATCATGTCCATCGATAGTAATGTGATTCCAGAATCCATACATGCTCTAACATTCTCAGGGCATCTAAAAGGATCTGAGACGCAAGTTAGATTTGTGCCTTTAGAAATACCTTCAACACCAGGGAATCTAATACAAACGATATTTGCACATGCTAGTACTTGGGCGCGAGTAGAAATGGTTGCGCCTGCACTTTCATATTCGGAATCTAAATAATTAGCAGACTCTCCTGAACCCTTTTCAATAAGTACTTCAAATCCAGCCTTCAATAATTTTTTAACACTTCCAGGGACAATTCCAACGCGTGTTTCACCTTCAATTTCCATGGGTACTCCGAGTTTCATATTATCACCAAAATTGCTAAATCCCGCACGATGTACATTCAGGATGTTTGATGGCAATAGGAGGGGGTTTTTAGATAGCGCGCTTTTGATAGCCAATCAGTTCAGGCGATATATCGAAAAGTTATTGACTTTTTTTAATAATCTAATAATTATTAGTGCAACTATTTTAGACAATCATACTTATGGAGGTCGGAGTTTTGGGCAAGATTGGGCAAGTGATTCACTATGGCTAATGGACGAAGAAAAATTGCAGTTATTGGAGCAGGAAATGTCGGTGCAACTTGTGCATTCGTATTAGCACAAATGAAAATAGCAGATATTGTTTTGCTAGATATCTATGAAGGCTTTGCAAAGGGGAAAGCACTAGATATGAGCCAAAATTCCAATATTCTCAACTATAATGGAACAATTACAGGCACTGCAGATTATGCAGATATTGCCAATGCAGAAGTGATTGTTGTCACATCAGGTTTCCCAAGGCAACCTGGAATGTCAAGAGAAGATTTAATCGGCAAAAACGCTGATATTGTTAAGCAAGTAGGAACAGGAATTCGTGAACATGCTCCGGATGCAGTAATCATTATGATCACCAATCCACTGGACTTGATGACTTACCACATGCAAAAAGTTACAGGATTCCCTACTGAGCGTGTCATTGGACAAGCAGGAGTTCTTGACAGCGCAAGAATGGCCCATTTTATTGCACTTGAACTTGGCTGTGCGGAAGAAGATGTTTCACCTATGGTTCTTGGAGGTCATGGAGATACTATGGTCCCTCTTCCAAGGTATACCACAGTTGGTGGAATTCCAATCACTCAGTTAATGAGTGAAGAAACAATTGCAGCAATCAGTGACCGTACTGCAAATGGCGGCGGAGAAATTGTCAAATTATTAGAGCACGGTTCAGCATTCTACGCACCAGGTTCAGCAGCAGCAATAATGGCGGAATCTGTTCTCAACGATCGTAAGAGAGTCATTCCAGCATCCTGCCATCTATCTGGTGAATATGGATTAGAAAATATTTACATTGGAGTTCCTTGTATTATTGGTGCTAATGGTGTTGAGAAAATATTTGAATTAGAATTGACTGAAGCCGAGTTAGAATCCTTACATGGATCTGCTAACTTCTACAAGAGTCAACTTGTTGATATCCTCGGTTATTGATTCAGCTACGAATAATTGCAAGTGATTGCATATCACCCATAGTAGTAATATTTGCGGGTTTACAAGTTAGAGTATCAACTTGGCTAAGCACTTTACCTTGCCTTCCTCGAGAACGCATCCTAGCAAGTATTTCTTGTCCGATATAGCATCCCTTTTGCTGATGGACTAATTCTTCTAGTCCACATGCAAAGGGATGGAAAGAACTTGTAATCTCATATCCATTCCAAGGGACTTTATTGGCAATTCTCCATTGATTAAATTCTGTAAAATCATCACTGCTAGATGGTCCGTTACCTTTACTGGCAACTAGTATTGAATAATTACTGGCAATATTGCCGCGAGTAATTTCGCCTTCCGCTGAAAAAGTACTAATTTCATTTGTCTTGTTTTCGCAATCGAATTCAATAAACAAATCATTACGCTGTGTGATATCAGTAATTACCACATCTTGTCCAAGTATTTTCTTTGAAGTGTGCTTTAGCAAATTCTCTAGGGCCGGTAGGTATCCTGAGGCAACAATAAAATCACCCAT
>DAJY01000117.1:2705-13669 GCA_002499015.1 Euryarchaeota archaeon UBA242 | reverse complement strand
GAGGGTATTGCTGATTTTGAGGAAAACCCTGTTGAGGTAATGTATCAGGAGTTACATTTTGCGGGTTTTGAATTCCTTGGGCAATTTGCTGCATTATATCTGTTGGAATGTTTCCAGTAGCACCAATTTGTTCATCACGTTGCTGACGTACTGCTTCTCCTGAAACTACACCGAAAGAACGGCCCCCTGAAACTTCCTGTCCACCTAGACCAACGGAGTTGTGTGAAGTGAATCCACCGGCACGCGACATTTCTTGTCTAGCACCACATTCTGAACAAAAAATACTGTCATCAGGTATGACTTCAACACACGAACCACATTCCATCGCAACGGCACCCCTTATCCTTGCCTTGCGCAACCATCAATAAAGGATTGTGTTAGAACTCTATAATAATAATCAAATTATTCAATTAACTATAATTTCCAAAAATATTTTTGCTTTACTGCGTACAATTCGATTTAGCAGCATTACAGCGCCAATAGATGCCAATGTTCAATTCAAATAACCACCCGCCTTGACTTATGGATGAAGGGCATGTCATCGTCATTGGGGGCGGACTTGCAGGTATTTCTGCCGCTCTTGCTTGTAGTGATGCTGGACGCAAGGTTATCCTTATTGAAGCGAGAAGTCATTTGGGAGGCAGAGTAAGTAGTGTTAAACATCCTCGACAAGATTGGCAACTAGATAATTGTCAACACGCTTGCTTCAGAGTATATGATCGCTTTTTACAACTAATAGGGAGGGCAAATGCCCAACAGTCAATCAAATTGCAAGCCAATACCAACTTGCCATTTGCACTACCAGAGAAAAAAGTATTTTCTGCATTAACCACCGGTCGACTTTCCCCCCCGAATCACATGATGGGTTCTATGCTATCATTCCCATTTTTATCACTAGGTGATAAATTAGCAATGCGTAAGGCTGTGAAAGCACTTTCTGCGATGAATAATCAACAGATGTGGGAATTGGATGACACTTTATTCGTTGATTGGTTAAAACAAAATGGGCAAACTGAGAGAGCGATTAATCGGTTTTGGGCATTCTTTGTACTTGCTGCATTGAATATTAAGATTCAAGAAGCAAGTGCAGCACAGGCATGTATGTTATTCAAAAATGGGTTGTTTGGTAATGCTGATGCTTTTGATGTTGGCGCTTTTACATCAGATCTATCTGATTCGATTGAACCTGCATTGAGTTCTACTCTTGAAAAAGCCGGAGTTAAAATAATTAGAAATTCAACAGTAAAATCAGTAGTTATTGAAAATAACCGCTTCACTTCTGTAGAATTGAAGGATGAAAGTTTGCAATGTAGTGATGTAATCTTCGCGACCCCTCACCACATTACAAGTAGAATTCTAGAAAATAGTGTCAAAAACTCAACTCAACCAATTTTAGAAGAAATGAGTTTTAAAATTGATAAATTATGCGCGGATATCAGCCGCATAGAATACCGCTCACTAATCGGTATACACTCATTCTATAGAGGTAATAGAGTTCCTAAAGAGTTCACATTCGCGGTAATGGTGGATCAGCCATTAATACAAATGATATTCAATAGAAATTCCGAATTATCCAGTCCAATTGAAGACGGAGTTCAATGGGTCACTGTCCCTGTTAGTGCTGCTGACGAATATTTGAAAATGCCAGATGAAGAAATATTACAACAATTAGACAAGGTTTTGCATCAATTATGGCCAGAAAATGACAATGTCGAAAGAATTGAACACTTGATAGTGAGAACGCCAAAGGCCACATTCGCTCCAACTATAGGTAGCGCTGAATTACGACCAAACGCTTCATTTTTGGGCAGCAATATTGCAATTGCTGGATGCTGGACTAAAACAAATTGGCCAAGCACTATGGAAGGTGCGGTTCGTTCTGGACTCAATGCAGCAGCCCATATTCTAGAGATTGAATGGGATAGTGACGACCCTTGGCAACAATGGCCACTGCGTCCAAAAAGAGGCGATGCAAAATGGCCTACTTGGTGAACGATAGATTTTGAACTAAATGAGCGACCAGTGTAATGGAGTAGATATAATGGGAGAGAAGTTCACTTGGGGCACACACACTATTGATAAAGAAAATATTCATCTCGCTGGGTGGGATACTTATGCAGATATTGATTCTGCACAAGGTTATTGCACTGCAATCGCCAAAGCACATTATGAGAATTTCCTTATCACCAATTATTTCACACCTAAGCACATCCGCCAACATATAGAAAATATCTACGCGTTTTGTAGATATTCTGACGATTTAGGAGATGAAGCGCCGTTTGAGAAAAAGGGGAGAATCGCATTGCTTGAAACTTGGCAAAACGATTTGGAAGAAGCTGCAAGGGACGACTGGAATGGTAACCCTAGGCATCCGATATTGCTAGCAGTTGCTCACACTTCAAAACAATTTAATATTCCGTTGAAACCATATGTTGACCTAATTCAAGCATTCAAACTCGACCAAACAAAAACAACCTATTCAAATTTTGATGAGTTGAGAGAATATTGTATTTTATCAGCAGATCCTGTCGGCCATCTATTCCTATATGTATACGGTCACGATAATGATAAACTGAGAAGAATTAGTGATTATACTTGTACCGCCCTTCAGTTGGCGAATCACTGGCAAGATGTTGCAAGAGATTTAGACCAGAACCGTTCATATTTCCCAATTGAAACAATGGAACTGTTTGGCTATTCTTTACTAGATTATCAAAATAGAGTATATGATGAACGTTGGTGCTCAATGATGAAACATGAAGTGGATAGGGCGCAAAAGTGGTTTGATGATGGTAAGCAATTATGGGATCTAGTTGACCCGCACTTAGCGGTTGACCTACGCATGTTCACATTTGGGGGAGAGGCGATATTGAATTCAATTCGAAAGCAAAAATACAATACTTGGAAAAAACGCCCTAAAGTTAGTAAATTCAACCAATTAAAACTATTTCTAACTGCTAGAAAGGATTGGAAAAAGGTTCAAAAAATGCAAAGAAATTCAAAATGAAGTAGAAATAATGCCATTTGTAAGTTTTTGCTTACATATGAAATTGTTTTATTCACAACGAAGATAAAAATTACTTTCTGAACGAGGAAAATTGGCCATTTAGGGGATGACCTCAAAAGGGGTGGGCGATAAGGACCGTGTGGTCAAGATGCTAGAACGCCGCAAACCTTTGGATTTACTCTTCCCTCTAAAGGGAGGAGCAACTTCAAACCACTCTGCGCGAGATAGAAAAAAAATGACAACTCTTGACAGACTTAGAGCTGGTGTAACATTGGCTAGAGATACCGTCAAAGCAGTGAGTTTAACTGCGATGGAAGCAATCCGTGAAGGTGCGACATATATCGGAATAGTTGGCGAGGCTGATGAATTAGTAGATCCATTTTCACACCTTGATGCACCTATTTGGTCACAAAGACCTCCAGCAGAATTATTGAAGTTAGCATATCGCTACTGTGAAGAATTAACTATGCGAGAGGCTGGTAACTTTTACCACTCATTCAAATATTTACCAGATGAACAAAGATCTGCAATGTGTGCAGTCTATGCATTTTGCCGAAGAGCAGATGATATTGCTGACGGTGATTGGGCTGACAAGTTCCCAGGGGGAATGGGTGAAACTGACCCAGAGGCAGTTACATATCGAGAACAATTGGAAAGTTTACAACAACAGGGAACAATTCTTGACCAAGATGCATACCTAAACAAAATCACTCAACTATTCTTCTTCCGCAAGAAGTTGTCAACTGCATATACAGATGTTTATTCAACTGACCCCGTATTCCTCGCATTGAAAGATACGATAAACCGTTATTCTATTCCTCGCACAGTCTTTGATGATTTGATTTCTGGAATGGAAGATGATCTTTATAATAACAGATACAGAACATTCGATGAATTATATGTTTATTGCTATCGAGTCGCATCTGTTGTCGGCCTAATGTGCATTGAGATATTTGGTTACGAAGACCCCGTAGCAAAAAAGTATGCAGAGTCTTGGGGAATATTCATGCAACTAACAAATGTTCTACGCGATGTTGGAGAAGATATTGCAAGGGATAGGGTCTATCTCCCACTAAACGAATTGGAAGCAAATGGTCTAACTGAATCTGAATTAGATGGCAAGGTTGTACTAAATATGAATTGGGAGCCATATTGTGCAGCATATGCAAAGCGGGCAAGAACATACTTGAATGAAGCAAGAAAACTACTTCCACTTCTTCCAAGAAGAACACGATATTCCCCTGCCGCAATGATCGCTTTCTACGACAAGATACTTCATCAAATAGAAAAACAGCAAGGCGATGTCTTCACCAAGCGAGTAAAATTAAACAAAATTCAGAAGATTTCTCTTGCTGCAGCAGTATATATTCGGCACAGAATCCTTCCTGAATTCCTCAACCCAATTTGGACTGCACTTTCAAAACTAGGAATACTGCCAGCAGTATGATTAATTTGTTGTAACTTTCAACATGTTCAACTAAACGCTCTATGAGTGTATAATCTCTTTATCAAATCGTTCTTGTAAAGGATTGAATTCCTGTAATATACTTCCCCAATATGAGGTTATGAATATCATGAGTACCTTCGTAAGTCTTTACTGACTCAAGATTGGCCATATGCCTCATTACTGGATATTCATCGAGAATTCCATTTGCTCCGTGCATGTCACGAGCCATTCTAGCAATATCCAAGGCAATGTCTACATTATTCATCTTGGCCAGCGAGATTTGTTCTGGAATCCATGTTCCATCATCCTTCTTTTTGCCGAGATGATATGCCAGTAATTGCCCTTTTGTGATTTCTCTTAGCATCCAAGCCAACTTGTTTTGCACTAACTGATATGATGCGATTGGATGGTCAAATTGAATACGAGATAAGGTGTAAGTTTTTGCTGAATGGAAACAAGCCATTGCAGCACCTAATGCACCCCATGATATCCCAAACCGAGCATTATTCAAACAAGAAAATGGTCCCCGAAGACCCTTTACACCAGGTAAAATACGATCTTTTGGAATCTTACAATCTTGGAAAACTAATTCACTTGTCACACTTGCACGTAATGAATACTTTCCTTTCATTTCAGGTGCGCTAAATCCTTCATCATCTTTCTCGACAATAAAGCCGCGAATTACTCCATCCAACTTTGCCCAAACAATTGCAACTTGAGCGATAGTACCGTTGGTAATCCACATCTTTGCTCCATTTAGCAAATAGTGGTCACCTTTATCTTCTGCCTTAGTGATCATATCACCCGGATTTGAGCCATAATCTGGTTCTGTCAAGCCAAAGCAACCAATCCATTCCCCACTTGTCATTTTTGGCAAATAGTAATTCTTCTGTTCCTCTGTACCAAAATCCCAAATCGGATACATTGCTAATGAACCTTGAACCGAAGCAAAGGAACGTAGCCCTGAATCTCCCCTCTCAAGTTCTTGACAAATCAAACCATAGGCAACATAGGAAAGTCCTGGGCAATCATACCCCTTTAGCGGCGCACCTAATACTCCCATTTCACCAAGAGCAATACGCCACTCATCAGGGAAGACTCCATCTGCACATGCTTTTTCGATATTTGGTAGAACTTCTTCGTCCACCCACTCTCTAACCATGTCACGAATCATTATTTCTTCTTCGCTCAACAAACTTTCAATGTCGTAAAAATCAAGTCCCTCAAATGGTTCCACTACAATCACTCCTATTGAGAACGAATAACAACCGCTTCTTCAACATACCCCTTGCATAATCAATAAATAAGCATCACTTCTTGCCAATAGATCGTTCCGAAGAATAACCTATCCAATGACCGATGACAAATATAATGAAAGCAATTATAAAATGAAACTCTAAAGCAATCTGGAAATCATACCGGTTATCCAAAGCCCATGAGCAAACGCCAATCGTAAGCGCAATTACAAGAGGCAGGCCTACCACTTTACGCAGTTTCCCTTCAGCATACATTCTCGGGTAAAACGGAACACTCATGAAAATTAATCCAAAAATAGTTCCTGGAACTGCAATCAGAACTGCAACCCCTATCGCCTTGAATATCATACTATTATCTCCTTCTTCTTGCAACGGTTCAAAAGCAATAATATTACCATAATTTGTAATGATAAATCCATTCAAAGATGAAGTTTCCCAAGTTAACTTTATTGCTCTTCCAGAAACTACTGCATCCCATTCCTCCACGTCAGAATAAATAAGTTGAGCATATGCCTCACTTGTTATTGGTTGTTGCCTGACCAGCCCAAATGGCGTGAGGTGTATCAATGAAGATGAGTCAGAACCTCTTGAGACATCAGTTAGATCACCTTCAAGAGTTGTTAGCATCATTGTTGGTTTCCCATATGATAGTGAGGAATCTTCAAAATTCAAATGAATCGCCTTAGTTTTAAGCCCACTTGCAAAGGCAACACATTCGCTCAAAGTTGGGTCTGCACAATCTACCGCCACCCAAGTTTCACTGTTGGTATTACCCATCCAAGTCACGTGGTGGTCCTTTCCAATTACTGCAATACCGTCATTTAGAGTAACGACAACACAAATATTGTTTGTTCTATGGCAAGAGATATCACTCACCGGTGAAGGCTTTCCATAACTGTCTAATTTCTCAAACCCAGAGCCTTCTGAGAATTTCCAAATGCTTCCATCCACTGCTCCAAAGTAGGCATAATCTCCTGAAGTTCTCCAAGCTACTGAAGTCATATCCAAGCCATTGACTGTACCTGAATCATTGACGCTGCTAATACTGTGGTCATATGTGTCATATCTCAAAGCCATACCGCTCTCTCCAGTGAGTAGTGCAGTATTTCCTCGAGGGTGCCATGCTACATCTTGAAACTCTTTTGATGTCCCCGGATTTAATTCAATATCTTGGCTTCGATCCATCGGATAGATTGCTGAAATACGGTGAACATAGCCATCCTTTCCGACGAGTATGACATTCTCCCCATCTGGAGAAACTGCACCGGTATTGATTCCAATATCATTTTCTTCTAATGCGCTTGAATAAGTAATTTTTATCACTGAACTAGTCTCAGCAACTACTATTGGCAGTAGTAAAATTGCAATGAATATTGAGTAGATGATTTGCCCTCTCATGCACTTGCCACAGGCCAATCAATGAAAACTCCATCGTATAACCATATTACTGAAATAGACCATGATTTTCAATGTTAATGACGGTGAGCCTTATGTCAAATGGACTTCTGCCTTTGATTTATGGAACGATTTGCCGTAAAGCGTGGACTACAGAATAAGATTGGCGGAAGCGCAGGATTAGCTAAAATTGCTACTGGCTATTTTGAAGATGTTAATGCTGATGGAGAAGGAAAATTCACAGGTTCTTACGGAATATTGCGAATGGTATCTGGTCACTTTGATGAAGAAGGAAAACTAGCAGTTGATGTTTCTCAAATGAAGGGAGATGAACTTAGTGATTTACTTGAATCCGATGGGGGAAGAGAAATCGCAATGGAATCCCGTAAGCGTTGGTCTGCATTCTTGGACGAAGTCACCGGATATAATGCAAAACAAAGAAGTGACAAGGCTAAGGAGGATGCTAAGAAGTTTTCAAAAGCCAAGGGTGCAATAAAAACCGCCAATAAGACAATGCAAATGTCGAAAAACTTGACTGCAGAGAAGGAAGCGATAGTCAATTCTATGATCAATGAACTTCAGCAGATGATCGATGATGGAACTCCTCCAACTGAAGGCAAAGTCAAGAAATTGAATGACATGTTTTAATCAACTAATAATTCTATATAGTAGGCCATAACAATTTGATGTGATAAAATGGATATTGAAACGATTCTATCACCTCATCTTGAGAAGTGCCCTCAAATTTCACAACTAAGTGATGATAAGCGTCAGCAATTAGCATCTATTATCGGTTTTGTAGATGAGACTGTAGGAGTTAACCATTTAGTTAAATGTCTTAAAGATGGAACTAGTATGGGTGGCGATGGAGTCATTCGATGTTATGTTGGCTTTGAACCGAGCGGAAAGGCGCATATTGGTTGGAAAGTTCTTGCACTGCAATTGCGAAGAATGTTAGATGCCGGAACCAATGTAATGATCTTCTTAGCAGATTGGCACGCTTGGGTCAATGACAAATTCAACGGTAATATGGACCATATTCAAACAACTGCAAGGTATATGGAAGATACTTTTAGAGCATTATTAAACCATCCTGAAGAAGGTGAAGGAGCAGGACAACTACGATTTGTTTGGGCATCGACAATAATGGACTCTGGAGAATATTGGGCTCGTGTATTAAGATGTTCAAAAGGCGCTACCTTGGCCATGGTACGAAAAACATTCACCATCATGGGGAGAGATGAATCATCTAGTGACCACGATTTATCTAAATTCTATTATCCTGCAATGCAGGCAGCAGATATCTTTGAAATGAACATTGATATTGCAATAGGTGGTATGGACCAAAGAAAAGCACACATGTTCATGAGAGATATGGCAAGTAAATGGAAATGGCAGAAGCCTACTTGCCTACATACTCCAATCATTTCTTCACTAAAGGCTACTGGCGTACGCATGGAATCATTTGACCATAAAATGAGTAAATCGGATCCATCTGGCGCTGTACTAGTTCACGATACACAAAAGCAGTTACAAAAGAAATTCCGAAAGGCATACTTAGACCCTGAAGATGATCATTCCCCCGTTTACGAATTAGCACAATATATCGTCCTACCCGAGTTTGGTGAAATCATAGTGACTCCAGACCCAAGATACGGGGAAGTGAGTACTTGGACAGACCTAGATTCTTTTAGAGCTGCCGTAAAAGACGGAACATTACATCCATTTGATGCTAAAATGGGAGTCGCAAATGGTATAGCAAGAGGCCTTCAATCAGTAGCTGAACACTTTGAGGCAAATCCACAATTATTAGAAACTGTTACAAAAATCACTAATTGATTAGTCTTCTTGCTCTTCAAGTTTAATATTCATTTCTGATGCATTACTAACATTGAAAGGACTTTCTTCAATGCTATGAATATTTAACAATATTATTCTTCTTGTGTCTTTGACAAAATCTCTATTTGGTAAATGGTCAACTGAAACCTGAGCATTTATTCTATGGATTGAACCTGTTGTTAATCCACCCACGTATTCATCATTGATGACTCCGATATATTTTTCATCTCCCAAGTTCATCAAATTACCATCGCCATCAATAGAGATTTGACGTAAATTTAGATATTCAATATCCTCATAATAACAGTCCTCGACCATCAGTTTGATATCTCTTGGCGGGAAAGGTGGCAATGCTCCTTTGTTTTTATCAGCAAATAGTTCTATACAACTAAAGCACATTTTTGGTGCTTCTCTCTCCCTAGCTAATCTTTGCCTGATTTCAGAACGATGACCACATTCATTGCACTCATAAACTGCTTTTTTTATCCATCCAAGCGGTCCTCCCAACGGACTAATAATTACATCAAAAGTCAGCATTGCTGAACGGTGTCTCATCCTTAATTCGTCGAGTGAAAAATGATGGTTTTTGGAGAAGTTTACCACTCTTATTACCAAACGCAAATCATTACCTTGCATCATTTGCTCATTGAGAACAATATTTCCAACATCTAATGTCCAATCTGGTCTTGTATGGAATTCAGTTCTCAATGTCTCATTTAGGCAAATAAGTGAGTGTTCAACTTCTAATCCAAAGACTCTCTCTTCAAGCCCGTTAAGTCTCTTGATTTCCTCGGCATGGTTATTGGTAAATAATAATCTCCATGCAGTTAGTACTTCTTGCATTATTTTGTCTGGCTCGATACCTGCATCTTTCGTCATGGAACTCAATTGCGAGTGCCGAAGGCTTTCAATCATTCCGCAAAGAAAGATAATTTATTCTTCGGTAAGGTTCATCAATCACACTCAAGTCGGAGAACTACCTCCCTATTGTATAGGGGAGGAGTGTTCCATTATGGTAAACATCGCAGTCCTCGTAAAGCAAGTTCCAGATACCAATGCTCGTATCGTCATTTCAGACGACCGAGTTGATTTATCCGCAGTCAAAATGGTCATGTCCCCATATGATGAATTTGCGGTTGAAACGGCTTTACAGCACCGTGCAGCAAGTGGTGGAGAGGTTACTGCAATTACTGTCGGTGGAGCTTCCGCTGACAAGGTGTTAAAAGATGCAAAGGCAATCGGTGTTGACCATATTGTCCGTATTGATTGTGACACATATTTAGATTCAAACTCACTTCAGAGCATGATTTCAAGTGTGATTAGTGAAATCGGCGCAGATGTAGTCTACTGTGGAAAAGCAGCAGCCGATACTGGCGCTGGTTCAACTGGACCTGGTGTTGCAGAACGCCTTGGTTGGGCAAGTGTATCAAATATCATTTCTGCAACTTTTTCAGACACAATTTCAGTAGTTGCTCCAGTACAGGGTGGCAATGCAATAATCAGTGTTGTACTTCCTGCAGTGATCTCATGCGATAAAGGTGATGTCAAAGTTAGAAAACCAAATGTCAAAGGAATCATGCAAGCCAAGAAAGCGCAAGTTGATGTGAAATCCGTCAATCCATCTTCTTCATCTATTAGTATTATTTCTCACAGCCTACCTCCTTCAAAGCCTGCTGGTAAAACATACGAAGGTGGAGCATCAGCAGCTGAAGTTGCTCAACTTCTAAGAGATGAGGCAAACGTAATTTGAGGTGAATACCATGAGTCAAACAATTGTTATCGCAGAAATTTCAAAGGGTGCAATCCACCCAACAACCGCAGAACTAGTAACAGCAGCAAATGCACTTGGTTCCGCTCCAATCGTCATAGTCCCTTGTACTGATTCTACAATCGCAGATGCGGCTGCATCGATTCAAGGAATCTCTAAAGTAATTGCATTGAAATCCGATATATTCGCTACATATGATGCATCGGGCTGGGCTACTGCAATCGATGCTGTTGCACCTAGTGGAACAATTAT
>DAJY01000117.1:0-2499 GCA_002499015.1 Euryarchaeota archaeon UBA242 | reverse complement strand
AGTGTTCGAGCCAATATTTTCACAGCATCTGCACAAGGTGCTTCTGTTGATGTATCGGTTGTTGACGCTACAGGAGACGTGGCTACTGCTGTTAAAGAGTTCTTAGCTAGGGCGAGTACTAGATTAGATGTTGCAGAAGCAAATATTATCATATCTGGGGGAAGAGGTATGGGTTCCCCTGAAAATTTCTCTTACCTTGAGAAAATCGCTGACACAATCGGTGCTGCTGTCGGTGCATCTCGTGCTGCTGTTGACACCTGGGAACCTATTTCTCATTCTATGCAAGTAGGACAAACTGGTAAGACAGTCAATCCGAACCTTTACATCGCTGTCGGCATCTCTGGTGCGATCCAACATCTTGCTGGAATGCGTTCTTCAAAATATATTGTTGCAATAAACAAAGATGCAGATGCTCCAATTTTCCAACATGCAGATTATGGAATCGTTGCAACTTGGGAAGAGACGTTACCTGTCCTTCAAGCATCCCTTTCTGCAATGATGAATTGATTGTTCTCAAAGGTATCTTCCTCTATTGTAGGTACCGCCATTAGCAGACAGTCCTACAAAGGGATTGTTCATTTTCTCTTCACCGATAGTTGTCAGTGGTCCATGTCCTGGATGAACAATTATTTCATCATCAAGAGGCCATAATTTTTCGTGGATAGATTTTGAAAGCAAATCAAAATCACCACCTGTATCAGGTAAATCGGTCCTACCAACAGAACCTGCAAATAGAGTATCACCAACAAAGATGTGATCTGCTTCCCCATCTATCAATAGTCTAAGGCAACATCCGCCCAGTGTATGCCCTGGAGTATGTAAAATCTCTAAATCAATGGTCCCAAAACTCATAACTGAACCAGAGATTAATTTCTCATCTGCAACTGCTGGCGTGGGTATTTCAAATCCCCAACTTTGGCCTGAGGATTGAGCCAGAGATTGCAAGTAGGTATCATCCTCATGTAAGTACCATTTTACTTTGTAATTCTCAAGTAGGTCTGGTATATGGCCGCTATGATCAAAATGAGCATGCGTATTTACTAATGCAACCACATTTCTTTTAGGTAAATCACCATTAGAGTACTCATCATTACTAGGTCCTGATGACCAATCTGGTCCTCTACCTTGCCAATTGTCTATCCATGCAATCAATCTCTCCGGCTCTGCACCACCGTCGATAATTATCGTATCACCACTAGCCGTATCTGTAACCACTGAGCAGCGCATTTGTAGAGCACCGACAAAATAGTTCTCAATAAGTGGTCTTGAAACTGCCATAATTCAACCCTCGCATACCATCTAATTAGTTTGAGCCTTATTCAATGATGACTGAAACAACATCTGATGTCCAGTTTCCTTCCCCACTTTGAACTCTTAACTCAAAACTATGTCTGCCTATTGATAACTTCACCTTGACTTTTCTTGATGTCGAAATCTCTCTTCCTGAAGATTCAATCCAAGACCAATTGGCAATCCTGTTTTGAGGGTCAAATGAATTGCTACCATCTAGTAAAACAACCACAGTACCATCTTTTGTTGCTGAAATTACTTTGTCATCTCCTGCATCTGCTTGAGGCTGGATTATTTCATTAATAGTTTGACCAAGTTCACCTAATAATTCATTTTCATCGAGCATAGCCATTGAATGGATATTATCCTCTAATTCATCAAGTAATTGACCGTGTTCGATTTCATCCTTAGCGAAATCAATCTTTTCAACATCATCCTCAAGGTCTTCCATCAGTCCATCAAAACCGATTTCCACAGCATCATCCATCTTTTTACGCTCTTCTTGCGTCAACAAGTTTGCTACTGAATCATCCACTCTATATATTTCATCAGCAGATAATTGCGGAATAGAAGATTTTTCTTGATACCATAGACCGATATCAGATTTATCAATCTCATATGTTTCTTCATTCAAATCGATTAGTCCTATTGGTTCTTCAGAAGTCCAATCATTTTGGTCTTCTCCAGCAAAAACAAGGAAATTATTTTTTGCATCAGTACATACAAAATCGGGTATTCCTTGATGTTCGATTTGCCATTTAATACCATCATTATCAACACCGTATAGGTAAAACCAACATGCAGCTACCACAGTATCACCACATGATGTTAATGATCTGATTGGAAATTGTAAATTGGTAATTATGGATAATTCATTTGAAGATGAAAGTTTACCAACATCACCATTGTCAAAGCCACACCAAGTACCATCTTCATTACTTGCGACACTAGTTAATCGGGCTCGTAAATCATGTCTTTGAATAAGTTTGTCGCCAGACCATAATTCCATCTCTAATGCTTCTTCATCACCTGCGACAATTGCATATCCTTCTCTACCTATCATCACAAGACCTTGTGAAGTATGACCCATTGCAGTGATGGATTCTCCCAACTCTCCTCTACTTGGCCTAGTCCAAACTTCTTCGCCTTCTATCAAGCATCTAACAATTCCATCCTCGCTAGCGACTAGTAATTTTTCCCACCCAGCAA
>DAJY01000118.1:18391-19155 GCA_002499015.1 Euryarchaeota archaeon UBA242 | reverse complement strand
GGTGATTCAGTTCAATTCGGCAATAAATCTTTCACAAGAGTAGTTCCTAGACTAACTGAATTAACCAGTGGAATGAAAAGAAGAGCACAGACTATTTCTGCCAAAGATGCAGGTCTTTTTATCGCTAAATTAGGAATTGGACCAGGCGATCGTGTTCTCGAAGCTGGCCTTGGTAGCGCAGGACTTTCCATGCATATCGCTCGCTCACTTGGAGACTCAGGATTACATGTCACTGTAGAACCGCGTTCTGAACATGCAGAAGTTGGGCTTGAAAATTTACGCAGAGCCAAGGGGATGTGGCCACAATTTCCGACCCACCACCATGTCGAAGGTTTCATTGAAGAAGTAGTAGATGATATCAAAAAACACAGCGATAGTTTTGATGTTATTATCCTTGATTTACCTCAGCACGCACCTGCGATTGAAGCAGTTGCTCCCCTACTGTCAATCGGTGGTAGAATTGCTTGCTATTGCCCTGTAACAAGCCAAGTGGAATTGGCTTGGAAGGCTTGTGAAAGTGCAGGATTAGTAGTTGAATGGGCGGGAGAATTAATGGAACGTAGATGGGGTATGGCAAGTAAAGGTGGCATGAGACCAGTCAATGGTGCATTTGGCCATACAGCGTTCCTTCTATTCGCTTATAGAAAGCAATGAATCTTTGATTCAAACAATTATTCAATCACTCTGATTTTGTGATCACAAGAAGGACAACTGAAACGGAACGGTACGGTTGAACCACGTGGTACTCCCAATCTGCTCTCACA
>DAJY01000118.1:0-18099 GCA_002499015.1 Euryarchaeota archaeon UBA242 | reverse complement strand
GCTAGCACATTGATGCTGGCGCTATTGCTCAAGGAAAAACCCAATGGAAGTGAAATACCGGAAGGTGGTAATTGTGGACCTTCGATGTCTACTGAAAAGGTTCTTGAATCATCTGAATTAGTACTAGAACCAATTTGGCTGATAGCCCTAATAGTCAATTCAGCATGACTTTTAGTGCTAACTAAAGAATTAAATTGAACTGAGAAATCAACGGATTGACCTGGACCGAGCATATATTCTGAAGTCATTACTTGATCTGACAATCTTTGCCATTCAATAGAGAATAACCCATCACCGATTCCAACGACTGATAAATTACCATTAACAACTGAATTCGCTTGATTTGAAAGCGTCAATATCATACTCGAACCACCAGTATTTGGCACTGTTAATTCATCGTTTCCTATTGTGATGAAAATCGCACCTTGGTCACTCCATATTGGCTCAACGGTGTAGACTTCAGCCACCGTTTCAACGAAAGTTGTTCTTGCACTTGATGTCACTCTGAAATTGAAGATAGCGAGACCTGCTGCTGCATTTTCAGGAATCAGACAAGACCAACTAATCGCTTGACTTGATGCTCCTGCATCCAAGTTTAGTAATTCATAAACACCGCATTCAAAATCAGCAACAGTAGTCAGCAATAGATTATCAGTCCCAGTCCCACTATTGGTCACTACAACACTGCCGTAAATTGTTTCACCTGGTTTTGCACTATCATCATCGGAAATTACTGTAATGATTGCACCCGCTTGTAGAGATTCGATGGTGAGGTTCATAGAATCCATGACCGTTGTGTCTGTAGATGAAGATACTATCAAAGAAATTGACATTCCATCAGTAGGTGCTCCAGAAGAAGCTTCTCTGACGCTAAGAGTGATCGCTGATGATGCGCCAGCATCCAAACTGACCGCTGTTGATGATAATACAAATTCAAACCATTGCGCTGCCCCATTATCTTCTAAAGTAATATGCAGCGTATCGGAAGTGGTTCCAAGGTTTGTGACATCAAATGTCATTTCAGAACCAGAGAGTGGTCCTGCAACCAATCTTCCAGTTGTTGCTGAAATTAATACTTCCACCTTTTGTGAAATCTGTAAATCAATGGATAGACTTGCTGATGCACCATTCCCACCATAGGAAAATGTCAACATGTGTGAACCCGCAGTACTGCTTGAAAGCATGTTGACTGTGAGATTAACTTGTAAACTTTGACCTGCTTCTATCTGCGCACTAGAGTGACTTAATTCCACTTCAGCACCTGCCGGTAATCCAAACAACGAAGCCACTAGCGAGAGGTCTTGTGTTCCTGTATTGACCAATTGTACAGCAATTGTCGAAGACTGCCCAGGTTTTACTGAAATTCTTCCATCTAGTGGGCCGCTCATCTCAAGAGATGCAATCGGTTGAACATCTACGCCGAGGTTAGAGGATACTGTAAGACCTGAATAAGTGATAGAGAATTGTTGTATTAGTTGACCTAGTTGACCAATGTCAGCATCTGTGGAAAGCGTCCATAGTCCAACTTGACCGGATTCAACCAATACTCCAGTGGATGAAGTAATCAAAGTTGTTAGACCTTCATTATTTGCAACATCGAGATAATAGGTCACAGGTTCTGAACCAGAGTTATTTACTCTAACCTCATACTCAACAGCAGTCCCAGGAGTTACAGAAATACCACCATTAGGGACTACAATAGTAAAATCAATTAATTCATCTATTCCGATTGTGAATGAAAATGTTCCCGCTGTTAATGTAAGAGTGTCATCAATAACTGTTTCTGCACTAATTGTCAAATCACAGGAATCTGAAGCGGTTGCATTTTCTCCAACTACCAGTTGCAAACCGATATATTTGGTTTCTCCAGAATCGAAACCGTGAGGTGTCATTTCAAGTAATGAAGCAGTACATGGACCTCCATTAACACTTAATTGCATGGAATAGTTTTGATGGCCATTACCCAAGTTTGTTGCTTGAATTGTCGTATTTGTCGATGTTGCTGGAATGAAATCCTGTTCTTGTGAAAGGAATGCAAAGGAGACTTCGTATTCTTCAGTCACTTCGATGACAAGTAATGTTGATGAAGAGATATTACCTTCTGTTGAGGCGATGAAGAGTCTAAATCCGTAATAATCTGGTTCTGCATCAACTGGAACTTCAATCTGTAATGTAGATTGCATTGAGGCTCCTGCTGCAATATTATTCAACTCATCGGTTTGCCAAAACACATTCCAATTTGTCGGCAGATTTCCACCGAGTCCATTTGGTTGAATTGAGTTGCTACTTGTGCCATTACCTGTTCCGTTTCCTGTTCCATTACCCGTTCCGTTGCCTGTCCCGTTACCAGTGCCGTTGCCAGATGCTGCTGTTTGGTTTTGCCACCACCCAATCAAATCAGGCTCGTATTCAACATCTAGAAGGAATGTGTCCTCTACTGAACCATAATTCCATGCAGTGAAGGTTAGATTGGTATTTTCCCCTTGCTCAAAGGCTATACTCCCAGACCAATTATGTTCTAATGCTGGCTCATAAGACGGTAAAACAGATACGAAAACCGTTGTTGATGATGAAACATTAGCATCTGGCTCGGTGACTATAATTTCGAATGAGCCACTATCACTAGGAGTCCCCCCCTCACCGAGTCTAACTATAATCGTAGTATTTTTTGACCAAGTAGGAAATACATTGTCAACTACATCTTCACTAGCAATTATCTCCCAAACCGAAGAGAGTGTTGCTGAATTGATTGTGACGTTATAGGACTCAATTCCAGAACCATTGTTATTAATTGTAAGAGTGACATTGCTTGATTGACCATCGCTGAGACTAACATGAGCCACATCTGTTGAGAGCTGAATCGATCCATTTGCAGCGGCTGAAAACGCTAACGGAGTTAGACTTGCAATAAGTAATACAACAATGAGAGCCACTGCACGGGTTGATTGTGAAGACATAGGACCAAAACTAGCGGGGTATCCATCCCACTTGAGAGGTTCGGCCCTTAGGGCCGGTATAATGGCTACATTTTGAGTTGTTAAACAGACTCAGGATTGCAATGCTGCAATCTTTGTTGAATCGATGACTTCCCAAGGAAATTCGCCGTTACCACCCGGAACTCTTCCGAAATGACCACCAGCTGCGCATGGGGAATAGATTGGTCTTAACAAATTTAAATCACTCGTAATCGCACCAGGTCTGAAATCAAAAACAGTTGAAACTTTTTGAGCAATTTGTTTATCGGATAACGAAGAAGTTCCGAAGGTTTCAACCCTCAAACTCACAGGTTCTGCAACCCCAATAACATATGCTAATTGAATCTCACAAATATCTGCTAATCCAGCAGCAACTACGTGCTTTGCAGCCCATCTTGAAGCATATGCTGCTGAGCGGTCAACCTTTGAAGGGTCTTTACCAGAGAATGCACCACCGCCATGACGACCCATGCCTCCATAGGTATCTACAATTATTTTACGACCGGTTAAACCTGCATCGGAATATGGACCACCCGGGTCTGCAAATCGACCTGTTCCATTTACCACTAGTTTGTAATCTTCATCGAGTAATTGAGCAGGGATTGAATATTTTACAACATGCTCGGTAACTTGTTGCTTAACAAATTCCAGTTCTTTTGCTTCATCACCATCAAATTGGTCTTTCAGATGCTTGTCATGTTGAATTGCAATAATTACGGTATGAACACGCTTGATATGACCTTCATCATCGTACTCAACTGTCACTTGAGACTTGCCATCGGGGCGAGCCCAAGGCAAAATCCCTTGTTCGCGCACTGCGCTAAGCCTACGAGTTAACCTCTGTGAAAGTGCGGCTGCTAGCGGAAAATAGCGACCTTTCAATTCAGGATATGATTCTGTTTCTGTGCAAGCATATCCGAACATTATTCCTTGATCACCAGCACCCTGTTGCAGTCCATCCTTGTTGACACCCTGAGCGATATTCGCCGCTTGAGTAGTAATATGGACTTGTACATCACATAATTCTTGTGACATTGCATCCATTCCAATAGCATGACTGGTATATCCAATAGCGGCTGCAGTCTTACGAGCAATCGCTTGATAATCCGGTATATCCCCTAAAAGAGAAACTTCCCCTGCAAGTACGATCAAACTACTGTCCTCTTTTCCTTTTACACAGGTTTCAACAGCAACCCTTGCATTCGCATCAACGCTAAGACATGCATCCACAATAGCATCAGAAATAGCATCACATAATTTGTCTGGATGTCCACTAGTAACGGATTCGGATGAGAACAGGTCAGCCAGCATATATCGCCCCTCAAGTCAATCATTTATGAATAATACGCCTATTATGGGTGAATAATATTCTCAAAGGTAATAGTTTTGTAATTAATTCATTCAACGAATAATCAATATACGCTTAATTACGCCAATTGCTGAACCGATGTTTTGATGTGAGGTAGACCTCCCCACATAACCATGAGCCACTATGTGCCAACCGCATATCGAACCCATACTCTAGGCGAAATTCAGAGCAAAGGTGCCGAACTTGTTGATAGTGAAGTAACGATTGCAGGCTTTATGGAAGCGAATCGCGGCAAAGGTGCGATTTGTTTTGTTGACTTAAGAGATGGGACTGGTAAAACACAAGTATTCTTGAAACAAGATAATATCGGTGAAGAAGCGCTAGATCTAGTACAGCGAATGACCCGTGAATCAACTCTGCAATTCACTGGTATCGTTTCTGAGAAGCGCCCACCAAAGGCGAAGGAGGGAGAGCCTACGCCACCTCCAGCATACGAAGTCGTAGCAACTTCTGTCAATCTAATTGCACGTGCAGAAGCACCACTTCCATTGGGAGTTACAGATACAGTCCATGTAGAACTGGACACAAGACTCGACAACCGATTCTTAGATCTTCGTCGCACACATGTCAATGCAATGTTCCGTCTCCGTGGAAAGGTCCTACAGTATGGTCGTGACAAATTGAATAGTGAAGGATTTATTGAAACACATACTCCAAAAATAGTTGCTACCGCTACCGAGGGTGGCACTGATTTGTTTCCTATGACCTATTTCGATACCCCTGCCTACCTGAACCAATCTCCACAATTATTCAAACAATTGTGTATGTCCGGCGGCCTTGAGCGTATTTACGAAATTGGTCCAGCATTTAGAGCAGAAAAGCATGACACATATCGCCACTTGAATGAATTTATTTCATTTGATATTGAGTGTTCTTGGGCTAACGATGAAGATGTAATGGGTATTTTAGAAAGAATGATCCACCACATTTGGCAATCCATTTCAGAGGATGAAGAATGTCTAGCCCACATTGCTACAATCAATCAATTCCGAGCAACTCAAGATGAAGAACCAATCGAATTAATCGTACCCGAACTACCATTCCCTCGTGTATCATATTGTGATGCTATTAGAATTATCAAAGAGAAAGGTGGAAAGATAGAATGGGGCGATGACATCGATGCTGAAAATTCGGATTTACTCGCTGTAGAGTTACCTCAATTCTATTTCTTGCCTCAGTGGCCTATGGAACTAAAACCGTTTTACATCCATCATATCGAAGGAGAGATGGGTAGCACTGACCGCCAGTTAAGTCGAGGATTTGACCTAAACTTTGGAAGGGACGAATTAACTTCTGGAGGTCAGCGTGAACATCGTATTGATGTTCTTATCGAGAACCTAAAGGATATGGATTTAGACCCTGAAGAATTTGAATTCTATGTTGCTGGATTCCGTCACGGAATACCACCACACGCTGGTTGGGGACTTGGTGTTGAAAGGATTCTAATGAAATTGACTGGAGCTAAGAATGTTCGTGAAACTGTTTTGTTCCCTCGCGATAGAAAGCGAATTTGTCCTTGAATTCAGAACAAGTGACCGAAAACAACGGCTATCTAAAGCCCCTCGCAGTAACATGGCCTGTGACAGAATGCAATGGGGTGCGGAACCATGGCAGTATGCTGATTTGTACATGCCCGAAGATGAATCGCCATACCAAAAGGCAGGTAATATTCCATGTGTTATGCTAATCCATGGTGGTTTTTGGAAAGAACAATTCACTTCTGAATTGATGAAACCTATCGCCGAGGACCTCGCAGAAGCGGGTATTGCGGCTTGGAATATTGAATTCAAGCGCTGGAAGGAAGGCGATGAAGGCGTCTGGATGGATACTTTATCCGATGTTCTGCGAGCATGGGGCCAACTTGCCCTATTACCGGGTATAGATGTCCAAAGGTCGATGGTCATGGGTCATTCCGCTGGTGGACATCTCGCCCTATTATTGGCAGCAAAGGCTGAACGTAAACCCTGGTTGGCCATTGCTCAGGCGCCGATTACCGACCTAATAGCAGCAGATCAAAGTGAACTCTCTGATGAGGGGGATGCTGTAAGAAAATGGATTGGATGCTCTCCTCAAGAGAATCCAACTCTTTGGAATCAATTAAATCCGCTCACTAATCCTGCTGATTGCCCGATTCTTCTAATTCATGGTTCTGAAGATACTGAAGTGCCAATAAGTCAATCTGAGGCTTATGCTAAAATGATGAAGCAGCGCGATGATGAAGTCAATGAATTATGGTTGCCAGGTGATCACTTTTCAATTATTGATATTGCAAGTGATGATTGGCTTGTGCAACTTAATGCAATTACAGATTGGCTCTGAGTCGTTTTTAAAAATATTCTCTAAGGAAATGCCTATCATGCAATGCCGCGTGGCATGACGCATGGACCTTCTAGGCGACGATTATCCGTACTCCAATTCTGCTCTTAGAGGAAAACATGCTTTAGTGTGTGGAGCAAGCAAAGGAATTGGTGCTGCTACTGCGAAGATTCTGGCAAAAGCAGGGGCTAGTGTAACGGTCTGTGCTCGAAACACAGAGGCTTTGAATGAATTATGTGTTGAACTTTCAACACTAGGAAATGGTTCTCATTCCTCGCTCTCGCTAGACCTTGAAAATACACAAGCGATTAGACCTGCTGTTGAGGCACTGATATCTGAAAAGGGAGCGGTTCATATCCTAATCAATAATGCAGCCGGTCCGAAAGGTGGACCTCTTATTGGAGTTGATTTGGCCGATTTAGAAGGGCCTTTCAAACGCCACCTTCATGCATCACATACAATGGTTCAGGCAGTCGTTGCTGGTATGGAAGCTGAGGGTTATGGAAGAATTATTCAAATAATTTCTACTTCGGTAAAAGAACCAATCCCAAATTTAGGATTGTCCAATACCTTACGCGGTGCAATGGCTTCATGGTCAAAAACACTGTCAAGAGAATTGCCTGCTTGTATAACAATCAACAATGTTTTACCAGGATTCACGGATACGGAAAGACTTGGTTCTCTCGCAGCATCTATCAACGAAAAAACTGGTAAGAGCGTTGAAGAGATTCAACAGGGTTGGATGGTTGAAGTACCAATTGGACGCCTGATAGACCCTCTGGAAACTGCATCCGCAATCGCATTCCTGGCAATGCCTGCTTCTAGCGGTATACGTGGAGTCTCTTTGGCAGTTGATGGAGGAAGATTGCGTTCAATCTGATGCACGACTTCAAAAACAAGAGCGGATGAGGTGAAGACATGGAAAGTTCAGTCAGCCCTGAAAGAGCCAAGATGATTCTTGAGATGCTCACTTCCGGAGGTGCAATGAGTGATATTAACACACCGTTAGCACTTCGATTAATTCCCCTTGCAATAGAACTTGAAGATAATGAATTAGCTGAAAAATTACTTGCCCATGCTGCTGAAGTAGCCGCTAATGAAGTTGAATCGGGATGGGCAAAATTCGAGTCACTTAAGCATATCAATGCCTCAGTAGACTCTTTCTATGAACTGGCAGTTGAATCTGAAAAGATAACAGAAGCACAAAAATTAGCAGCAGCAATTCTTCATCATGTAGCATTATTACAACTCGCTGCGGATGACCTTGATGAAGCGAAAGCGAGTGCAGCACGATCACTTCGCATTAGAGAAAAGATAGAAGATTCTAAAGGGATTGTATACGGACTCGCGGTATTGGAAGCGATTGCTAAGAAACAACAGGATTCCGATACCGCTATAGCCCTAGGAACAAGAAGAGTTGAGATCTTAATGCGTGATAACGATGAAGATGGGCAAATTGAAGCGATGTCTGATTTGGCTCATAGTCAAGCAACTATCGGACATTTTGATTCTGCCCGAGATTTGTACACAGAATCCTTGGAAATAGCAAAACGATTAGGAGATTTATCTGGCCAATTAGTTGCTTATTGGGGATTGGCTGACCTTTGTGAAATCAATGAAGATTATGATTCTGCAATGATACATCTTTCAGATTGTTTGCACGCATTCCTTCAACAAAACTTACCTACACCAGCTCAAGTTAGAATTAGAATAAATGCATTGGCAGATATTCAAGTCAATCCAAATGCTAAAAAACAGTAGAGATATTCAGCGTTTAACACAGACATTGGTCATCTCTGAAAAGAATGAAAGTGACCAACGTCCGCCCTCTCTACCGACTCCAGAATTCTTAACTCCACCAAATGGAGTGCGTAAATCTCTGTGTAGCCATGTATTGACCCAGACTATCCCGCTATCGACTCGCTCGGCTAATCGCCTACCTCTTTCAATATCTTCAGTCCAGATAGAACCTGCTAATCCGTATTCAGTACAGTTAGCCATCTCAATCGCTTCATCATCTGTTGCAAAGGAATGAAGGGTTACAACAGGGCCAAATATCTCTTCAGTAGAAGTTCTTGACAGATGACTAAGTCCTCCAATAACGGTTGGCCTGATATATGCCCCTGCTGGATTTGGTCCTACTGGTCCAGTCATAGCACGGCTTCCACCACTGAGAATTACTCCACCTTCTTCAATGGCTAAATCAATGTATGATTCAATTTTCAGTAGGTGTTCCATTGAGATAACTGAACCCATCTGTGTTGATTCATCGCTTGGATCACCTACGACCATAGCATCGACTTGTTCAACAAATAGTTTACAAAAGTCGTCATATATTGATTGGTGAATTAAGATTCTTGAACCACACAAACAAACTTGTCCAGAATTGGTAAATGCTGCTCTAACCGCACCTGCAACCGCAGTTTCAAGATTGGCATCATCAAGAATAATGGTTGCATTTTTGCCACCTAATTCCAATGATAACTTCTTGAATAAAGGGGCTGCTGTTCTCGCAACAATACGTCCTGTAGATGTACCTCCAGTGAAGGATATGCCGCCGATAGCGGGATGCTCAAGAATGGCTTGTCCAACCTCCGGACCTAGGCCATGAACGAGATTGAAAACACCATCTGGAAGTTGTAATCTTTGCATTGTACGGGCTAGCAAATTGGCGGTTAGTGGTGTTATTTCAGATGGTTTTGCAATTATGCAATTACCCATGAGTAATGCTGGTGCAACTTTCCATGTTAGAAGATATAATGGAAGATTCCAAGGGGTGATTAGTCCAACTATTCCGAGCGGTGAAGTGTGAACATAATTTGTAGCATCTGACATTTCAAACACTAGAGGTTTTTGGCTTCTTGCAAATTCTGCGAAGAAACGAAAATTGCTTATTGAACGAGTTGCATCAGTAGAACGAGCAAGTGAAATTGGCTTACCTGTATCCAGTGATTCAGTTTGTGCTATTTCTTCCTTTATGTCCTCTAATGCATCTGCGATTTTATCTAACCAATCCGCTCTTTCAAGGATGGTTAGTGCAGACCACTGTGGTAGGGCTTTGTTTGCAGATAATACTGCTGCATCAACATCAGCAGCAGACGCTCTAGGAATCGTAGCGAGATGGGTTCCATCGGCTGGATTGAAATTATCCATCATACGCTCCTCTATCGGTGCGGTGAATTTTCCATCGATGAAATTGCTGATAATCATTTTCAGACCTCCACATTGTACAACCAACGGTCACCATCAGGATCCCATTCATCCCAAGTTGGAAGTGAACTCAGAATTTCTAAATATTTCTCTGGAACGATACCTGGGACAACAAATGCTTTCTGGCGGTGTAATGGATATGGGTTTCTCAAATCAATTCCAAGTACTCCTAATACAGCCCTTGCAATATACCATGTTGCTTGTGAATTCCAGCCGTGGGCGATTTTGATTACAATACCGAGACCTTTCGGGTAATCGGGGTGTTCAATCGCCAAACCAAGTAACCCATCTGCACCTTCTTTGGCGATTACCTTTCCAGCCCCAGCCTTCAGTACAGTTGAATCTAAACGATTGAATCCTCCAACTAAATCAGGATGTCTAATCATCGCTTCCCAGATCCAATCTTCATCTTTATCACGAACAAGACCTGCGTAAATTTGTGCTAATTCAGAGACAGTATTGGAAACTGTAGGCAAGCCACATCCATCCTTTGCAATACGAAGTGGTTGCCAATCTTGGCCGAGATATTTTCTTAATTCTGCCATATAGGCTGTGAACACTTCATGTCCAGGTAGAGTATATCCGGCTCTATTCCATCCTTTTTTGCGGCAACCATGCAATATCGCTGAATGTTCACCCGAGCAGGTGTGAAACCAACGCCGTGGCCTTCTTACTTGACGTCCGAATTGGATTAGCGGTACGTCTAATGGAGTTAGCATCAATGGCCATTCAGACTCACTGAGTAGCGATTGAGCGGCAGCGACATGTTCGGTATCACCATTGTGTGAAGCAACTGATATCGCCTTTTGTTCCCAACTACAATCCTCTAATTCTTCTGTGAATGCTTTGAGCATAAATGGCTTCATCATAGAACGTCCATAACACAGTACATTGCCTCCGAAGGAATGGATTACTTCATCACCATGCGCCCATGCAACCGCACCGTGTATAGTAGTTTCAGAAACACCGTTTCTGCGGTAATCAACAAGTGGCTCCCATGCAACTTCTCTGCCGGTTGGAATACCTTCTATCGATTCTCCAAGAGGAGATGATGGAAACAATGCAGACCCAGGATTGCCGGGCTTTACCGCAGAGTGTTTATCATGCCGTATTTCCATAATCTTCACTCCAATAATTTCTCAACCAATGGTACGACTTGCTCCATATATGCAGTCATATTACGGCAAACTCTATCACTATCGTGATTGAAGAAATCAAACCAAGCCATGACTCTATCTTGTGGATGGAAGCGCTCAACCATTTGCTTTGCGATATCTTGGGGATTACCGATAAGTGCGTTATTTGAAGCGCTTTTTACTTTGGAAGGGTCAATCGTACCCTCCAATGCATTCCAATAGGCGCCTAGTGCAGAATTTGCTTCTTGATGTGCGGCTTTTGTCTGTTGCTGTGGAGTAAGTCCTTGCTCTGCATTAATAAAAACGAAAGAAGTTCTAGGCATATCACTGCGCTTCCATTGCCCACCATCTGGGTGGTATAATTTAGACATCTTTTCATGAGTCGCATCAATGATTTCATCCTTGGTAATCGATAGATTGAAGACCTTTACTGGAAGAATTGTATTGACGAATTGCTGTGCTTTAGGATCGTGTGTCCCAGCAACTAATTGTAATAATTCACGGCGGAAGTTTTGTGGAATGATTTTCAAATCTTCAAAGACATAACGTTTAGGAATTTCAATTTCTTCAGGAACGAAATCAAGTCCTTCAAACTCAACTGCTGCATCTTGGACTGCTTTCCAATCTTCATCGCTACGGAAATTAGCTCTCGTCAAGATGGTTTTGAAAGTCTGAGTTGAATTGATAGTGTCTCCTCTTAACAACCTCAGGAAGATATCACTTGCTTCCATGAAGATTTGACCCCTCAATGCTGGCCATGCTGCTTCTTCTACCGAATTGCGAGGAACTATGCCATAGGGCCTTGCCATGAACTCAAAGCGTCCTGCTGCAAATCCTACGTGCAATCTACGCTTTTCATTAGCATCAATTCCGAGTAAAGTTAGAGTATTGGCGACTCTTTCAGCCTGGGCTATAGGCCCTCCTGATGCAAGTATTGAGAGAACCGCACTGCCAATTTCAATATTCTTAGTTCTTCTAAAAGAATCCATCGCCAACTGCGGAAAATCTGTACACAATCCGACCTCTCCAATCCAATGTGGTACAACTGGTCGCGAGTTACTTTTTTGTGTTTCAGTTGAAAGATGTGCCTGGGCTAACCAGCCAACACCGAAGCCTAAATCGTCTGCACACTGCAATTGCTGATAATAATTAGTGAACATTTCTTGCTCACTAGGAACATATCCTTCAGCATTAGGAGTTTGACTGATTGAGAAGAAAATATCGTGCTCCATAGTCTGTCCCACACATAGCCAATAAGTGACCGGTCATAACAAATGTGGCAGCGCTAATTAGAAAATGATATCCGGCGATTGATTGAAAACTACTTGGTGGTTGGCAGTGTTATGTCCATTCATGGCCAAGCGAGGAAGGTTACTACAAACACCTTGCAAGAAATGAAGAGTGCGGGTGAAAAAATAACCATGCTGACAGCCTATGACTTCTCATTGGCTAAACTGGTTGACAAAGCCGGTGTCGATATAATTCTTGTTGGAGATTCTGCATCTAATGTCATGGCCGGCCATGCAACAACTGTTCCAATCACATTGGACCATATGATTTACCACGCACAGTGTGTTGAAAGAGCAGTTGACAGAGCATTGATCGTTGTTGATATGCCATTTGGTTCATACCAAGGAAATTCTACAGTTGCTCTAGAATCTGCAGTACGCATCATGAAAGAATCAAATGGACATTCAGTAAAACTCGAGGGTGGTTCTGAAGTAGTTGAATCTGTAAAAAGAATTCTAACCGCTGGAATCCCTGTAATGGGCCACCTCGGACTTACACCTCAGTCTATTTACAAATTTGGAACCTATACGGTTAGAGCAAAGGAAGATGAAGAAGCTGCTAAACTAATCTCGGATGCTAAACTGCTGGAAGATGCTGGTTGCTTTGCGATTGTATTGGAAAAGATACCTCGCGAACTAGCCAAGAAAGTCAGTGAATCTATTTCCATCCCAACTATTGGTATTGGAGCTGGACCTGATTGTGATGGACAAGTACTTGTCCTCCACGACTTACTGGGAATCACCATGGATTTCTCACCACGATTCTTACGTCGTTATTTGAATCTATCAACCGACATTAACAATGCAATTAGACAATATTGTGATGATGTTCGTTCTGGAGACTTCCCTAGTGAAGATGAATCATATTCCGAATGATTTATTGTCAGAGATAGATATAGGCCAGAACCGCTCCACCGAATGCCCCAATGTCAATTCCAATCGCATGCCAAATTCCATAACGGAATGAAGGTAATTCATATTGCCACCATGTAGTGTTTATCCAAACCCAAACCAATACTGACAGATATCCCCCACAAAACATCGCACCCCATCCTGAAACCCAAATGAAAGAATAGGCAAGCCCAAGAATGCCTAGACCCAAGGCGTATTCTTTCAAGTCACCATTGTTATTGGGTAGTAGATATTTGTACATTAGAGGTGAAAATAATAGCGCCAAAATGAACGCACCCTGAACTGGTGATGGATAACTGTACGCCATATTTGGAAGAACTATCGACTGCCAAAATGCTCCAAATAGCGCACCTATCAGCATTGGAGAGATGGCATGTCGAAACGATTCGGGTAGCCATCCAGCAACGGAGTTCCACTCTTTCTCAGCACTGGTTGAAACCGGTTGTACCTCAACTTCAGCCATATTGTTGGCGAGGTATGATTTGTCCTTGAGTCTTCGGGTTTCAAGATTAACAATTCACGCATTGGCCGAATGCGATAAAGACCCAAACCCTTTGCGTTGTGATATGGCGAAGGGGAGAATAGTCGCTGGATGCATAGCACCCCACCCCCCTCATTTGGTTTATGCTGAAAATCCAGACCAAAATGAACCGACTTCCGAAGGTGGTTGGGAACAATTGCGTTGGGGATATGAAAGACTGCGTGAATCTCTTTCGGAAATTGAACATGATGTAATAGTAATTCTTTCACCACATTGGCAAACATATGTCGGAACTCATTTTTTAGGATTAGAAAACTTTCAAAGTTTGAGTGTCGACCCCGTTTTTCCAAACTTATTTAGATATCATTATAATTTAAATATTGATGTTGAATTGGCAAAACAAATTCACGATAATGCCGAAAAGGCGGGATTAGTTGTCAAAATGATGGAAAATCCAGATTTTAGAGTTGATTATGGAACCATTACTACTGGACATTTATTCAATCCAAAATGGGATAAACCCTTAGTGGTTATTTCATCAAACCGTTCTACTGATTATTATTCCGCTGAAGTAATGCAGGAGATGATGATTGAACTAGGAAGAATCACTAGAGAAACTATTGAAGAAAGTGGTAAGAAGGCAATTATTTTGGCAAGTAATTCTCTATCACATCGCCACTTTACCACCGAATCTGAGATTCCTGAAGACATGAGCAAAGAACATATTGCAAGCCATGCAATGCATCTTTGGGATATGAGAATTATTGATTATATTCGTTCAGGACAAACTCAGAGAATCCTCGATGAGATGCCTGAATTTATTGAACAAGCGATTGCAGAAAGTGATGGAGGAGGACTTTCATGGCTTATCTCTGCGCTAAATACACCAGATTACCCTGCAATACTGCATGGATATGGAACTATCATCGGAACAGGTAATGCGGTAGTGGAATGGCCTTGTTACAAACACGAGGAGGACTCACAATGAGTGACGGTGAAATCATCGGTTCATACATTGTTCCTGTCCATCCTCACACCTACTTAGTTCCTGAACAAAACCCTGGTTGGACAAAACTTAGAGAGGCGTTTGATGAAGCAGCCCTCCGTATCAAAAATAGTGAGGCAGACTTACTAATTATTTACTCAACAACTTGGCCTAGCATTATTGGTCACCAAATTCAAGCCGATCCTAATCCAGAATGGGTTATGGTCGACCATGATTTCCACGACCTTGGCTCAATACCTTACTCCTTCAATATAGATTCTGAATTTGCTAATGCTTGGAACGAAGCAAATCATAAGCGTGGTCTAAAGAGTCGTACAGTAAACTACCATGGATTCCCAATAGATGTTGGCTCAGTTGTTGCTCTAAAACTATTAAATCCTGATAATGCAATTCCAGCAGTAATAGTTTCTTCCAATGTTTATGCTAATCGTTCTGAAACCTCAGTAATGGCAAAAGCATGCTTAGACGTTGTCCGTAGTACTGGACGAAAAGCAATAGCAATTACTGCAATGTCACTTTCTAATAGAATGTTTACCGAAAATATTGACCCCGCTGATGATAAAATTCATTCTTTGAAAGATGATGAGTGGAATTGTAAAATCCTTGAATTGATGGAAAAGGGAAGGCTTGAAGATGTAGGTCAATTATCACGCACAATTCAAAAACAAATTCGCGTCCGAAAGGTTGTAGCATTCAAGCCAATGTGGTGGCTTTCAGCTATCAACGATAATCGAAATGATTTGACTGGAGAAGTATTGGCCTATGAAGCAATTCACGGCGCTGGTGCTGCAGTTATACACTTAGACCCTGCTTCATGTGGAACTGGTGACAAGGAATATGATGAGGACGATGTAGAATATTTCTATGGCGACCGCAGTGTCTTAGATTCAAACGATTCAAAGACTACGAATATTGACGAAGAGGTTGAAACAATTGATGAAATCATAACTGCTGAAGAAAATGGTCCTGCTTTATGGGAGCCTACAACGGCAGATGGTTCAGTCAATACTGATTCTGCTCCAAAGCCAGTAGGCGCATATCCACATGCGAGGCGCGTAGGAGATTTGCTCTACCTTTCTGGAGTAGGTCCACGTCAAGCGGTGACAAACTCAATCCCAGGTGGTCCTATACATGATGAAGATGGAGAGCCTCTTGATTATGATATCAAAGCCCAAACTCGAGCAGTAATAGATAATATAGCGTTAATCTTAGAAGAAGCGGGCTCATCTTTAGATCAAGTTATTGATGTTACAACATTCTTAGTTGATATGAAAAGAGATTTTCAAGGCTACAATGAAGTTTGGGCTGAAACATTAGGCAAAATAGGACCGACTAGGACTACATTAGCAATTCGAGCATTACCTACACCGATTGCTGTTGAGATGAAAGTTATCGCACAATTCTTAGAATGATAGTGTAATTCTCACGAGACTCTATTCCAAGTACCATCCTCAGCAACATCCCAGTATTGTACTTCTTCGCTGACATCTACATACCAACCAGTTGAACCTTGTTCTGTACCCGGTGCTGCTTGCATTACTCCAACCTCTGCAGCCGCTGCTGCTAGTTCGGTTTTCATGGCTTTGTCAATCCAGTCACCATTAGTTTGTTGGTCGCTTGCAGAATTTGCTTCGGATTGTTCTTTTTCTTCATCTTCCGGTGAGGATGAACTTTCAGATTGTTCTTCATCGTAATCAAATGCGTCTTCGACCCATTCATCTTCAGGGGCTTGATTGGCTTTGCGAATTAGAACTACAAGAGTAATCAAAATAAGAGAAAGAAGGAATGCACCTAATCCCATTGCTGTATTTGTGGAACCAACTGTTCCACCAAGCAATACCGATTCAACATCAAAGAAATTTTGAGCAATTATTCCTTCCCACATTATCGTGCAGGAACGGTCATTTCCAGCCGAAGTTATCTCCACTTCCCATGTATCCGTTGTCACATGTGATGTTGGTCCTGCTGTGCAAGATATAGTAGTATTTTCGGCATCGATTTCAACTTTATTTCCAAATGAATCAATACCATTTGCCCTTAGTAAAAATACATCGCCTTGCGATAATGTATCGCCATCTATTTCTGCCACAATACGAACTGCTTTACCAGGCAATACGGTTAATGCAATCTCTCGCTGGGCATCTCCTTCTTCGATTGTTAAAGTGTACATCCCTGCTGTCTTTCCAGTGAATGTCCAATAACCAATTCCTGCTGATGAAGTCTCCAAAACACCAATTGATATCTGTAAATCATTAGTTAATTCATTACTCGGTGCTGTATTGCCATGAATATCAACCACTTGAACGAATATGTCCGTTTCCTCACCCGCAATCGCTGTAAAACCACTATCTTTATCAGTTATCAAATACTGTGCTGAACCTGCTACAACAGTCAATCTTATCGTTGCAAAAATACCATCTGCATTTGCCCTTATTTCGTGACCACCAACTGTTGAAGAAGAAAAATATCCTTGTGATAAAATTAGATCTAATGTTGAATCTATATCATCGATAGTCCAATTAACATTTACTCCAACTATTTGGTTTCCATAGGCATCAGTAAATTGTGGCTCTAGTAATAATGGAGTGTCTGCAGGTAATATCATTGAGTTTCCGTTTAGATGAATAAACGAAAGACGGCCATGTTTAATTTCAATTTGATTGGCCACATTATATCTTGAATCAGTGGCATTGTCAAACCAGGTACCTTCAAATCTCCACGTTCCAACTTTTTGTGGATTGAATAGTGCATGGTCCGACTCAATCTGAGTCAAAGAAGCATTACCCGTGGCTAGAGATATTTCTCCATCTACTGGCCAATGGTTCCCAGAGCGGTCAAATGCTTCAAACAATACAACGCCCTGAGTTCCTGCTGTCAAATGAGTTTTACTAAAGGATAGGATAGCGTCAATTGCATTTCCATGAACTACATTCACTTCTAGACTAGAAGGAACATCTTCATCAACAACTTGTAGTGTTACTTGTCCTGTTGAACTAGGAGTCCACCAAACCTTTTCATCTTCATAATGGAGCCCCCCACTTGAAATTGACCAATTCGATAATGGAGGGATGACATAACCAGAATTACCATTATTGTCAGTTCTAATAGTTGCAATCTCGTATGCAGTACCGGCAGCATACGACTCTAGATCCTCAATTATAACCAATTGTGAAATCATGGCATTGGCTGGTACAACATATAGGCTACCATTACCAAATATCCCGCCTGCTGAAATTGAAATATTCCAAATCCCTGGTGCTGATGCTTGATACAATCCTTGATTATTGATTGAACCATTTTCTGCATACCATGAAATTGAACCTGCGTTTGAAAGATTCATTGTGAAACCGTTAGCATCTACCAGTTTTGGCTCTAGTAAAACAGATTGCCCAGAGCGAACTTGAA
>DAJY01000094.1 GCA_002499015.1 Euryarchaeota archaeon UBA242 | reverse complement strand
CTACATTTAATCCTTCTACGAATAGATGCTCCTCTTGGGCAAGTTCCCATTCAACGAACCCAGGCTCATATTTTACATCTTTTTGTATTTCAATTGCGCTTGCTAGACTAACAGTACTCACCAATGCGAGTAGTAGTAAGGCCACAATCTGCTTGCGCATGACTCATGGCAACTGTCATGGGTTCAAGAAACCGATGCCTCAAGATTATCAAAACCGCTCCTAATTAGGTTATTTCTAATTAAGACCCCTAAAGGGGTCTCGCAATGTTTTATTCAAATGGGACGTATTCTAGGAATGTTGCCATAACAATCATTCCAAATGAAATGGCTAATGCATTAACAGAGCCCTTGGTAAGGTATCCTCTATTTTCAAGTACTGCTCCTAAAACGCTGTCAACCTGACATCCAAGGAACCCGATAATGGCGATTATTATCGAAGCAGAGATACCCCAAACGAGATTATCTGATAAAGAATCAATATTGACAATAAGCCAAGCGCAAAAAGTCAAAATAGAGATAATAAGTGAACCTAATGCAGCAGCTTTTTGCCCACTAGGAGAGTATCCACCATTGATTCCTTGCTGACATGGTTTCAAGGTCGTAATGAGTTTGACATCACTATCTAAAGATCCTATTTCGCTAGCAAATGTATCGGATGCAGCAACTGCTACTGCAGCGCTGAATAACCATAATCCATTACTCCAATCGTCACTGATAAAGGCATAAACAGCAACTAATCCTGGCATTCCTCCATTTGCAATTACATTGCCCCAACTGCGATGGCCATCAGAAGATTCACTCAAACCTAAGGCTATCTTTTCTTCAAATCGCCATTTTGTTGCTTTGTGACTTGATAATAAAAATCCAAGGAGAATTAACAACCAACTCCAATGACCCATACCCCCGACAACAAATCCAAGAAATGATGCCGATAAGATTCCTGCTTTATCAAGGATATTGGCTCTAGTTGAAACGATTATCAAACCGAGAATAATGATTGAAGTAACCGCCAAATTACCTTGGTTGAAACCACCTTGCAAGACATCCATGGGCATCCCTCAAACCCTGCGGGTGAATTAATCATTGAAAGGTGCTTTGCTTTAATTATAATACAATGTGTCCAATTTCACAGTGTATGCCCGTCTCCATAACTCAAACTCTTTTCTCTGTAAGTTGTTGTAAACAAAGAAGGTAGGATGCGTAAAGAACAATACCATAGCATGAATATGAGGAAAACTATCCAGCCTAACATGGCTAGAACATATATGATTGGATATGAATTTTCAAAGATATAGCTAATAATGAATAAACTACCATTCCAAAACGAATGGCCGCTGATTGCTAGAGCAATACAAAATAGGGGAGATTTAGGTAAACTCCAACCAGAACCAACATGTCTCATCCACCAATTTGGCAAATCTGCAGTTACGGCTTTGTTTTGATTTGAATAAGAGACTACTTGACGTGTATTTTCATCATATAGAACCCATGAAGTATCCCGGTTTTCAGCGGGGAAACCTCTCTTTCTGTGCAAGTAATAGCCAATACCATATCCACTAATTCCGGTCCACATAGCATGTCCCGGAACGGAACCAATACCACGAATTATCGAAGTAAATGCAAACACAAAACCATCGCCTCCCGTTAATGAAGACATAATATACATCAGATTTTCAATTAATGCAAAACCTAGGCCAACTGTAGTACCTACATAGAAACCCTTCTTTGCAGAATCAATATACGAGTACAATAGCAGTACAGCCAATGCTTTGGATAATTCTTCACCAAAAGGGGCAGAAACTGCTAATAAAAGGAATTCACCAAGATTACTACTCATTGGATTCTCAACACCAAGCATATTTATTGAAATTGGAAATAATGTGCTGTTGATAACTATGGCTGGTAATGCGGAAAGCATTCCAGCGATTAGCATCGCCTCTCCTTCTCGCCTTGTCAATCTTAATCCAAAAAATCTTGTTGATGCAGACCACCAAGCAAAAACTGGTGTTGAGAATCCAATTACCCAAGCTGGTATTACTATAATCAAAACGAATAACATTAATATTAACAAATTGTTCATGAATATTGTTGAAATAATTAATGAAATAGCAGCGATAATAACTCCACAGAAAAACAATGCCCACAAGTGGCTAGACTTCGGCATTTCAAGAGGGGTAGAGTCCTTTACGATATGATGCTTAATCGTAGTCGGCATTGGCGAAATAACGACCGTGCTTTGGTCAACAATGTGTTGAGTAAAACCTTCTATAGAGTCTTCTGCCTTTACTAATTGTAACAGTTTTGGTCTCCTGATATATATTAAGATTAACAATAATGGAGTTAAACATATTGATGATACAAGAGCCAGTTCTGCTTCGTATGGTCCATAAATTCCATCAAAGTTAGAATCAAATATTGAAGAGAACAATAAGGCAGTGAATTGGGTAATTAATGAGAGCAGTAAGACCAATCCAAGCATACTGCGAACAGTCTTCCATGGTGATGATGGATGCCAAAGTGCAAAACCTGCAGGAGTTGGGCTAAGAGGGATACCAGCGCCTTGCATACCCGTGGATTAAATCAGAAGACTATCAATGATTTGTAAGAATAGTGAAATTTAGATCCGCTCAGTTCGCCCATCACTCGTCACTGAATAAACAGCAGTCGGCATAAGCACTCATCATTGCGGGGAATGGAACCACTAGTTCCTCTTTCATCAAGTCTTTGATTCAATTCATTGCTGGGAATGGAAACCATAAGTCCAATCGTGAGGTGGTGCGAATGTTTCCTTAATGGAACGAGGAGAAGCCCATCTTAACAGATTAAGCGGAGATCCAGCCTTGTCATTTGT
>DAJY01000050.1:3106-3769 GCA_002499015.1 Euryarchaeota archaeon UBA242 | reverse complement strand
TCAAAGAAGCATACACAACGGTAGCGACGAATAGGACGTCGTTTACGAGAGCCCCTTGTGTAGAGGGTCTTGAGAGCTATCCATTGGTAAAATCTACAAGTAAACTTATAGAACGCCTAACGAAACCATTACTATGTCTAAAACTCCTTTACTCGTAATGATTGGTTCAGGAATAATCATTGTGATTTCTCTGCTGATGATTGGCTTTGGAACGGCTGATAGTATGGATATCGATGTTGAGAGCAATGCTATTTTCCAAGGTACTTCCGGTTCAGTTTCAGTGGAAGAGTACGGGGTTTATACAATACTTGTAAATGATAATTACAGATGTGATGAAACAACGGTTTCAATCACAGACGGCACGACCGAATTTTTCACCACAGAATGTGATAGGTATTTAGATGAAGTCGGATGGCGAGCAATCGGTGTAATGGAGACCAATTTGAATGGTGAATTATCTGTATCTGCCAATCACGAAATTATTATCGTTGATGATCTTATTTATCTCACCGAGGGAGGAGGATTATTTCTCGGTGGCGGGGGTTTATGCTGCATCGGAATAATTGGGCTTGTTATTGGAATTGTTATGGCATTTAAACAGAAAGGTAAAGGGAGCGGACAACATGTTATTATTCAGCAACCAATGATGCAGGACCAACAACC
>DAJY01000050.1:0-2845 GCA_002499015.1 Euryarchaeota archaeon UBA242 | reverse complement strand
TGCAACAGCAGCACCAACAACCACCGAATGATTCATAGTGCCGATGACATTCAAATCATCCTGTAAATATGTGTATTGCATTTATTCACAAGGGCTCTCAGTTGGTGCTATTCGTCGCTACCCACAGATATGGCCGCAGTGAGCATAATCGCACCTATATTCGTTGTAAGAATTGTGCAATCTTCTCATCCGAACCAATCCATTCAATTTCAATCAATTTATCGGTTGGATGCCAAGCTAATTGCGAATGGGCAGTGAGGTGTTTTGTACTAGTAATGTCAATAGAATCATCAGACTCACATTTTATCAAATAGAGGCAGATTTCTTTGTCAATTAATTGATGATACCAAGTACCAACATGACTAACTGCCCTGACATTGATTGCCAGTTCCTCTTTTATTTCTCGCTCGATTGCCATGAATGGAGTTTCTCCAAGTTCTAATTTTCCACCAGGAAACTCCCATTTATTCTCAAAGGTATCACCCTCAATACGCTTTGCTATCAAAAAAGAATCAGCATTTTCTATCAATGCCGCTGCAACTTCTACAACTGGTGGAAAGAGCATATGTGCTATGCAATCCTTTACTATTTCACGACAATCAATTATTGAATAATTCTTCTCTAGAGGAAGATGAAGGAACAAGCAAGGCAGTTCTCTCTCATATTGATCTTTTATCTGAAACTCTTGTATTGTGTCCAGAGTTCTGTATAGTGTTTCATTACACAAAAACTCTCCAGCATCATCACTGAATACTAATTGTTTTGAAAAGTTTTCAAGTTTCCAATAAGAGTGCTGAATATTTGATGGTAAATCGCCCTTTCCTGATATAGTTGCCAATGTGACTTTGCGGCCGCTATTATCTTCAATTCGCATATCAATAATATCTTTAGCAATCCTTTCAATCCGTGGTAATAATGATTTTTCTGCGAGACCAATATGAATTATCGCATCATATTTATTTCCATTTATTAGTAATTGTGAAACCATTTTTGAACCATCTAAATCAACTGATAATTCATTGACATCAATTCTAACATCCAAATCATCAAGTTTTGACTCCCTTTGTTGTAACCATGGATCGGTTACAATTACGTTTTCTGTGAATGATTTCGCAACCTGCCAAGAAATATTTGTCTGGTGATGAGCGAAAGGATGGAAGCCTGTTAGAAGAACTCTCATCACTGCACCCGGTCATTGCTATTAGTCTCAGTTTTTGATATATTAGGCTTCAAATAACCGTCATATTGACAAAGCCCCTGCTACAGTTGATGTTTGAGGCGGATAATCGTGGATGACATAGTCGTACAATTTCCAGCCAAAAAAAAAGGACTAAGACTGTTCTCCCTCATTAAAGAAATTTGGCGAGAAATCACTTTTGGAGTTGGAATGTGGGGAACATTACGCCCGATAGTCGCAGCATTAGCAGCAGCAGTTCCGTTCCTCTTTTTAGGTCAACATTTCAATCGTAATCACCGCAGAGCAGTAGATTGGACTTTGCTACAAATACCACTCGCATTAACTGTTGTTCTTTGGGTTGCACTATGGCTATATTCTATATTTGATGCTTGGAGAGAAGCATCCATAATCGTAGCTGCTAATTCTTGATTCAATCTTAAATTTGATTAGTAACTTCAATCGTTCCATCAGCCATCCCAGCAAGGTCATCTTTGTCATCTTGGTCGAAATCATTCGGTAAATCACCTGAAATAAAACTGCCCACATTCATTGATTCAATCGCCCAATACATTACAGAGTCATCATTATCAGAATGTCCAGGTTTATCAGTAGATTCATGATTGACTGGTGAAGTATATACTAAATTGACTAGTCCCAATAAATGGCCAACCTCATGGACCATTACACTGTTTTCAACATCCTCTGCACTTGGCCGATTGAGAAAACCTGCAGCACCATCAACTGATTCGCCAAAAATTGCAATTGTTGAAGCATCAACTGCGACACCCAATACACTATCATCTTCATATGATTCTGCAGGGAATATTAATTGCCATCGAAGAGTCTTACCTACGGTTGGATCTGCTTTCTTATTGTCCCAACCTTGCTCTCTAACATCATCAGCACTCCAAGTGCCGACATCTGCAAAATTAGTTTCAGTGAATTCTGTTGAAATCCCTTGAGAAAAACTGCACACTTCACTAATCCTTTGTTTTAGAAGATCAGTACTGGAGGTTTCAGGCTTATATCCAGATTCAAAATCTATCTCAATAATCAGTTCTGTGTAAGAGTTTGTCAAGCAGGCCATTGTTAATCCACCTGGTATTCCCTTTTTTTGAGGAATTATATCATCCAAAACACCATCACTTAAGCAACCAGAAAGAACAGGAGTGAGCAATAAAATACTCAGCAATACAATGAGTGGCCTACTGTGCATGAATAATCGCCTACTTCCTCACATTTCAAAGTCATCTATATTAGTTTACCAATCCTCTGGTATTTCAATTGGAGAAAATAGTTGCCCTGGACCATTTGCTTTTGACAATTGAGTACGTGCTATTTGTTCCCATGGGCGTAACGCTAGTAGAGCATCAACCAAATTAGCATCAGTCTCAATCAAAGTAACTCTGATCAGAGTTTCAAGAATATCCATTCTTTGCTCATCGACTATAGACATTACTTTCTCCAGTTCAAACGATGATTGTTTTTGAGAATCTGGTGTGTCATCTTCAGTTAATTGCCATGCTTGAGTAGCATTGTTTGGAAAGGTTTCATTGGTAAGTTCAATATGTTCATTAAGGGATTTCATCAATCCCAAAATTTGTTTTGAAATTACCATGCTGACTTCTACTAATGGCATGCCCAATTGTTGAATCAAGTGAACCATTC
>DAJY01000011.1 GCA_002499015.1 Euryarchaeota archaeon UBA242 | reverse complement strand
GCAGTTTGGGGGTCGTTCTCAAATGCAGCAAGACATTCGATGAACCCCGTTCCGTTAACTGGGTCACCACCAATTCCAACACAGGTCGATTGGCCCTCATTGATACTCATTGTTTGTGCAACAGCCTCGTAAGTTAATGTTCCAGATTTTGAAACGATTCCAATTCTTCCTTTAGCATGGATATGGCCAGGCATAATTCCTATTTTTGCTCCGCCTGTTTCACCTGGGGTAATAATTCCTGGACAATTCGGTCCGATTAACCTAACACCTGGTCTATTGTTGACATATGCAACCGCTTTGACCATGTCTAGAGTTGGGATTCCTTCTGTAATACAAATTACTACGCCTTCTCCTTTGACCGAATCAAAAGCTTCCGCAGCCTCCATAATTGCTTCCGCAGCAAACGGAGGTGGTACGTAAATAACAGTAGCATCAGCCCCAGTTGCAGTTATCGCTTCGGTCATTGAATCCCAAACAGGGAACTCCTTTCCTGCCAATTCAACAGTTTGACCACCTTTTCCAGGAGTACAACCGCCAACAATATTTGTACCATATTCGACCATTTTTCCAGCATGGAAATGACCTTGTTTTCCAGTAATTCCTTGAACTAGTACCTTTGCATCTTCTTCAATCCATATTGCCATCACTCACCACCTCCGATTAGAGATACAATCTTTTGAGCACCTTCTGCTAGATCATTAGCAGGATGAATATTCAAATTAGACGCAGCTAATATTTCCTTGCCTTGCTCTACATTTGTACCTGCGAGACGGACTACTAGGGGAACTTCTAATGACAATGCTTCTGTAGCAGCTATTACTCCACGAGCAATAATATCACAACGCATAATTCCACCAAAAATATTGACCAAAATACCTTTTACATTCGGATCTTCCATAATCATTGAGAATGCAGTTTTAACCTGTTCTTCATCAGCGCCACCACCGACATCAAGGAAGTTAGCAGGTTCTCCACCATACAACTTGATGACATCCATTGTAGCCATTGCTAACCCGGCACCATTTACTAAACAGCCAATATTTCCATCTAGTTTGACATATGACAATCCAGTTTCTTTAGCACGTATTTCAACATCTTCTTCCTCTGACAAATCGCGTAATTGAGCCCAGTTCTTGTGCCTAAATTCGGCATTTTCATCAAATGAAATCTTTGCATCAAGAGCAATTATTTCATCACTCTTGGATTTAACCAGTGGATTGATCTCTACCATTGCGCAATCTTGGCTAACGAACATTTCGTACATTGCACTCAATGATTTTCCGAAAGACCTCAAGGACATCCCGGATAATCCGAGTGCAAGACCTAAGTCTCTCTTTTGGAATCCTAATAATCCAGCGTTGACATCTATTATGACTTTGTGAATTTTTTCAGGTGTGTGTTCGGCTACATGCTCAATATCTACTCCACCTTCAGTCGAAGCCATAATAATTACAGATTTGTTATCTCTATCAACTAGTAATGCTAGGTAGTATTCGTGATCTATATCACATCCGGATTCAACATATAGGTTCTTTACAACCTTTCCTTCATCTCCAGTTTGAATAGTGACCAGAACATTACCCAAAATATTTGTTGAATATGTTTCTACCTCATCTCTTGAAAATGCAATCTTCACTCCGCCTTGCATTACTTCCTCTCGGGTTTGAGGATGGTATAGTGTACCCTTTCCTCTTCCTCCAGCATGAATCTGAGACTTTACTGCCACAACTTTAGAATTGAGAGTATCATATGCTGCTAGCGCTTGTTCTACTGTTGTGCAATGTACCCCTTCTAATACAGGTACTCCGAACTCTCTTAGCATTGCTTTGCCTTGGTACTCGTGGATATTCATGACTCTCTCCAACCAATGCCAATTGCAGGCCGTCTTTGAAGACTTTGATTCAGCAATGACATTTCTGCAGGGCGTGAATGGGGTTTATTGATAGGCTAAAGCGCGAAGGCAACGCTATGCAGGTAGTTGTTTTGGCCGGAGGAGTAGGCTCAAGATTACGACCTTGGACCAATCAAATTCCTAAACCATTATTGCCGATGCTCGATAAAACTCTACTTGAAAGAGTAGTTGAAGGTGTGCCAATTGATTTGGTTGATGAAGTGATTGTTGCAGGTGGCTATAAAATTGACATGATTAGGCAATATTTCGCAGATGCAGATGTTGACTTTGATGTGACCATAGTTCCCGAAGATGAACCACTTGGAACAGGTGGGGCACTTGCAAATTGTTCAGATATAATCAGTGGAACATTTGCCTGCTTCAATGGCGACATTGTATCTTCATTGGATGTTACTCCAATGATTGAACTGCATAAAAGAAATGGCGGTATCGGTACACTAGCGCTTTGGGAAGTAGAGGATCCAACACGATTTGGAATAGTCGGATTAGATGAAAATTCAAGAATAACACAGTTCAAAGAGAAACCTAAAAAAGAAGAGGTATTTAGTAATCTAATCAATGCAGGTTCTTATATTTTTGAAGATGATATCTTTGAGATAATGCCTGCTGGAAAGCATTCTATAGAAAGGGATATATTTCCAGCTCTCGCAGAGGAAGGTAAGTTGAATGGTATGCAATTCGATGGATATTTCATCGATGCAGGAACCCCTGAATCTTGGTCAGAAGGCGTGCAAGAATGCATACGCAGGAAGAGATTTAGCAGTGGAGAAGTATGCGGTGGTTCTTGGTTTTCTAATCCTATGGCCAAGGTTACAGAAGGTGCGAGAGTAGTTGGTTCGATGGTAGAAGGTAACGTTAGCATTGGTAATAGTGAAGTAATTGAGAGCACTATCTTATCAGGTTCATTCGTTGGTGATAATTCAGTATTATCAGGATGCCTAATCGGGCGCAATGTGGCGATTGGAAATAATTGTAATCTAAACGGTGTGGTCGTAGATCATAATTCAATAATTCCTTCCGAAACGAGACAAATTGGCGGAAAATGGCTTTTACAAGAATAGGATTATCACTACTCTTGCATAGTATTTGATGAAAGCCCTCAAGTGATACAGCGTTTTGGCAACACTATGAGCGTTCCATTGGTTGTTGTTAATTTTAAGACTTATGCTTCAGCAAGTGGCTCACAAGCCAATGTTCTTGCCTCAGCTATGGCAAAACAGATTTCACAATCTTATAGAATGGTTGCAGTTGTTTCAGCATTTGATCTGGACTCGGTAACAAACGAAAACCCCGACTTAGAAGTATGGGCACAGCACCTTGATTGTGCAGGTAATGGTAGTTTTACAGGATGGCTTGAAGCTGGTAATGCGATTGAGAGGGGTGCTGTAGGAGTAATTATCAATCATGCAGAACACAAAGTGCCATTATCTCACGTTGAAGAGTTGATGAAGATTCTTCCAGATGACTTTCCAATTTGTGCTTGTGCAGCCAATGTCGAAGAAGCAAAAGCTCTTGCAGCATTAGGTCCAACCTTCATCGCAGTTGAACCACCAGAATTGATTGGCGGGGATATATCTGTAACATCTGCCGACCCATCCATTGTTTCCGACACAGTTGCAGCGGTGAAGTCAGTAAATCCTAATGTTAGAATCTTATGTGGTGCTGGTGTAAAGAATGGAGAAGATGTTGCTATGGCAATTAAACTAGGTGCAGAGGGAGTGCTTCTAGCCAGTGGAGTTACCAAAGCAAATGATATCGATTCTGTTTTAGCGGATTTAGTAAGCAACTTTTGAATTTATCCTTTAGATAAATCAGCCAGTTCCAATGCACTTTGTTGCATTATTCCAGAGCTTAGGTTAGTGCCTCCTGGGCATGACTCTCTCAATGCACATTTGCGGCATGTTGATGACTTCCTTGCCAAGGGTATTTGGTTAAATGAGTTATTCTTTCCTAGTTTTGATAACATCTTTTGCATCTGTATGATGTCGGAATCAATTAGATAATTTGATTGCGTAAGTTTTTGCTTACTTGATTCTATGCGCTGCTGATTCCAAAAGCCGTTGCGCCATGCAATTACTCTAATGGTGTATTTATTTGCCAAAATGGGGAAATTGTTTTTCCCTCTTATCCATGAAACCATTGCCATCGCTTCTAATTCTTCAAAAGATGAATTCTTCTTACCTTGCATATCTATTCTAATCAAATGCCAATGGTTTTGAATTTTTACTGCAATATCTGGGCAACAATAGAGGTCTACTCCATTCACTGAGCCCCGTTCTATCCTTTCAAAAACCATCCATTGCTTATGGAATCTACTCACAAGGGCTTGGATAAAGTCATTATTCCATAGAGTCGTAATTCTTTTAATTGAATTCTTAATCAAATATTCAATGTCGATATCGTTGAGTTTTAGATTCTCATCAATTGCCTTTTTTGTGCCTATGACTTCGTGCATTGACAAAATCTTTTGTTGTTGAGATATTTTTTCATTTAGATTTTCTCTTATCTTTCTTTCAGTAAATAATGGAGACCATTCAACATTCATCTGAAGGTCTTCCAGTCGCTCAAAAATAGTTTGTTTGCAGGAGCGTAACATTAAATCCCAATGTGAACGAATATCGCTCATAGAGTGCCATTGTTGAGATTTAGATTGATCCCAATTTGCTTGATTAAGTCCATATCTAATTACCCACCAACGTGGGCATGCAAGAAATAATTCTCTTCTGCTCTTGCTCCACACTTTGTGGTATTCCATAATCGGTATGCTGTGTAGTCAACCTGTATAAAACTCTAGTTTGTTCAAAGCAAACCAAAACGGTTGGCAGCAATAATGGAGTTGACAAGCGCCCATAGAGATACAGGTACAACACACCATCCAACAAATTCAGCAAATACTTCTGAACCGAACTTGCCAAATAATCGCGAGAATGGTCCGCCTATTGCTGCGGTCCAGCGTAAACACAAAACAGTTAATCCACCCATTAGTATGATTCCGAATAAGAATCCTATTCCATAGACTATGCCAAAACCTCCACTCAAGATACTGGCGCCTACACCTTGCTGAATAAGGGAAGGGAAAGCTAACCATCCAAACCATCCTAGCCATGCACCAATTAGTACATCCCGTTCCATATCCTCAAGTTCTCTCCAGTTAGAGAAACCATCGGGCATCAATCGATGAATTTGTTTTGCAATTATTTTTACTTCGTAAGGGCTACCATTCTTTGCTGCGAAGAAACTCATTTCAAACATCCAAATAAACATCAAAATATTAAGGTAGAAGTTGATATTACTAGATATTGGTAAAATAGTTACAATTAGTGGGATTAGATTGATTGACAAAATAGCAGCAGCACTTGAAACAATAGTGCTGAGCCACAATAGACCAGGGGCAATAGCTTGTTCTGGAGGCTCCCAATTAGACCTAGGTAGTGCAAGTAGGAGCAGGAATAAACATGGACCAAAGAGAAGGCTGAAATACGTCGCAATTCCATGAGAACCACCGCTATCGATGGTGTCGATAGCATCTGTATATTCCTTCGAGCCAGCCGATGATGCTGTTGAATAGGCAATATGCATTGATGGGTCAATAACGAATACAGCATCAGCCACACCAGAAGGGAAACTGGAAGTTAGCAAATTATCCTGATCATACAATATCGGCCATGATGCATTCAATTGATTTTCATAAAATGTGACATCGCGCATCGTAGCATCAGGGCCAGCAACGATTTGAACGATAGATATTCGTTCAGGCATTTTTCCTAATGTGTAATTAAATTCAGAAGCTTGGTCTTGAGCGTTAACAGAACCAGGTAGTATTACGCCAACAATGACAGCATCTTTGCCCTCCATTAGCTGAGATATTGAATATTCCTCACCTGCAGTATTTTGCAATGTTCGGTCCACGATCCTAGAGTCTTGTTGAATATTTTCAGCACCTAGATCGATTTGGTCAAATGCTGTTGGAATAAATAGTAATGTCAAGACAAACATCGCACCCAATATTGGTGGGGGGAGTAAAATTCCACTGCGGAATAAGAAGGCGAAATATCCAATAAAAGAAAGGAAAGTTGTCATTGAAAGCCATAATGCAGCGCTTGCATAACCTTCATCCGGTTTCACAACTTCAAAGCGAACAATCCCATATGCATGACAATCCTCATTAGGGTCTCCACCAATCAGATTAACACAAATCTGGACATTTGAATCTCCATTAGGAACTTTTTCAGAAGCAGCCCAAACCCAAACAGTACGGTTTTCTCCCAAATCTCTTTTCATCATAACATTTGTTGAAGATGTTTCTACTAATAGGTCAGCATCATTGACATACTTTTCATCCGATGCTAAAGGGCCCCAAATCTCCCATCCGACTTCAGATACATCGAATTCTCCCCATGCTAAAGTTGGTTCAAATTCAATGTGAGCCCTGTGTTGTTGGTCAACATATACTGAAGCAGTAGGCTCACTTAATGTGCCAATCATCACGATTCCGCCACTATTCTGCTCAAATCCACCCCA